>JAPKYY010000355.1 GCA_026394095.1 Acidobacteriota bacterium
AGTAAAGTAGGGGGATGGCGCTGGGAGAGGTCAGGTTGAGGACTTTCCCTATAGCTAACCGGATGATGCATCCGATGGCGGTTCTGGGATTTGGCTGTTGAGCACATGCAATCCCGAATGCGACTGCGTCTTGCTTTTGACCGTCGGAAGCTGGCGGCCGGCCACCACCCGTCCGACTGCGATTGAAGCCTTAAATATGGCTCCCACCGGAACGACGCCGCCGAGCTTATGCGCCGCAACCGCTGCAAGTCCCATCGACGCAATACACCCACAGGACTTGCAATCTGGGTTGCCGCCGAATTGACAGGGCGTAACCTTAGTCTTGAGGTCAGCCGAAAGGGTTTGAGTGGTCAAAGCAAAAACGCAATCCGCAGGACTTTGTGGCGGCGAAGCGAATTGTCGAAGCATCTCCTCCGGCATATCCAATTTGGGGTGCCTTTTTCTTAGGCGATTCAGGTCCTCCAACACCTGCAGTCGCTCGTCAGGGTTGAGCATCTCGGGCAGGTGGCGTCATTTGTCCGGTAACAGTGCAGTGAACCACAACGTTTTGGCCGGCGATATTCTTTAGAATCCGATCATAAGTAGCTGGGGACCTGCGCAGATCATGCTCAGGAGCCAGCCCATCGATCGAAACGACGATCGTCAGGTTCCGGTACAAAGCCCATTCTGCGGCAAGCGGGCGAAATGCGCTGGTGACTATCTGCACGTGGATTTTGCGCTCCAGAAGCGACGGAATCAAGTCCTGCAGCTCTCGATATCGCACGAGCGGGTCACCGCCCACAATCGATAAATGCAATGGCTTTAGGCGGTCGACGATCTCAAGAACTCCGTTGACAAGGTCTTGTCCTTTCCGGTCGTTTAATGATCGAAGTGTCAACCCGCCGCCCAAATGCGCTTCGTCGTAGGCATAGCAGCCAGGGCAGCGTAGCGGGCACTCCCGGGTGATCTCAATAGATAGAGACGGCTGCTTGCCGCGCAGAATCTGTGACCAGGCTCTCAGAACGTCCGATGTCTTCATGTTTCTATATCCCGCAAGGAAAGCTTGAGGGTATCGGAAGCATGAGCGGCTCGTTTCGTTTGGCTACCGGAGTGGCCTGCGGGATTCGCTTGCCTCGCACGCCGATGTTTCCTTCATTTGCCGGGCTTCGGTCAAGTTCCGCAAAGTAGCAGAGAATCGCGAATAGTAGTAACGTTAGGTCAACGAGTTTAGCTTCCACGCACTTGTTTTTTGCACGTAAGTGGCCGTGGCCTGCGACAGATCCCGAGCGCTGGATCAGCTAATTGGACAGCAGCGGTGCGTGCAGCGAGCTGCAAGGGCAGACTGGCCTTGACAGTCCGGGATCTGAACAACACACTGATGGGCGCTATCCTTCGTTTTCCATCTGCTAGATCGACCTTCACTCGATCATCATTGTTGTTTTTTGCTTTTTAATTGAACTCATGCGGTTCCTGGCATGGGCCCCGTTTGGGGGGCAATAAGATGGGCCAACCGCGTATCCCAGTTGTAACGAAGCGTCTGTTCGTGGTCTCCCCGACTGGCATAGCCGTTCTACATTAGTTATTCGATGTCTGATCGCATAAAGTCAAGTGACTTCCTACGGTCACTCTCTTGAATCGTATTGGAGCGTCTGTGGCCTCTGATCTGGTTCCAGGCAGTGCTTCAACGTAGGCAGTGCTTCAACGCAGGCAGTCGCTCGCATGGCCAAAGTGCTCCAGAATGACTGGGTGGACAGTGAACGGTTCGGAGATTCCGAGCTCATCTCGAGCATGGGCACCCAACGAGTCATGCATCATCACCTGTTCATCCACCTGATTCGTGCAAGGGACAGATTGAATGAGGCGGATGGCACTCAAGGAATGGCCGAAACTGGTGAACTTTTGCTGCGTCATCCCAAGTTTGTTGCGGATGGACTTTACATCTACGTCTTCTGGAATGGTAGGGAGGGTGTACAGGTTGGCAACCGTTTTCTCGCCACACTTGTAGGCCGCATACTCCTTTAGACCCGCCGGAATATCGCGTCCTACTGGGCTCATCCGCTTCTTGGATTTTGCCGGTGCTTTAGAATGCCATCGCTCTACTACTCGAACTACTCATCGAAAAGCTGTTCTACTGCCGCCTTTAGTGTCTTCTTCCCGGCAGAATCCACGGCCTACTGCTTTTTCTTGGCATAGGCCGATAACAACGATTCTTTGACGGCCTGACCCCTCACTTTACGTCATGAAGATTTAGATTCCGTGATCCGGGCCCGCATGCGCTAGATTTCCTGTCAGTATGGGCATATGAGCGAAGAATTGCTGAGTCCGGGACGGACACTGGGTGTGATTGGCGCGGGCGTCATGGGCACCGCGCTATTGAAGGGAATGCTCGATCATGGCTTGCTGTCGAGGCGTCAGGCCTGGGGCGCGGCCAAGACTGAGGCCAGTTGCGAAGAAGTCGCCCAAAGCCTGGGCATCACCACATCGCGCGAGTATGGCGATCTGGTCAGCGATGCCGAGATCGTTTTGATCGCCGTAAAGCCAGGCCAGGCGGCGAAGGTAGCCGAGAAGCTGAAGGCCAGCGGCTTGCGCAGCGATGCTCTATTGATCAGCGTGCTGGCCGGCGTTACGACAGATCGCTTTGAGGGCATGCTGGGCAGCGAGAATCCCTTCGTCCGCGCCATGCCAAACACGCCTTGCCTCGTGGGTCATGGCGTCACCGTCTATTGCGGCGGGCGCTGGGCCACAGAGAAACATCTCGATCTTTGCAAGAAGATCTTCCTAAGCGTCGGCAAAGCACTCGAAGTCGAAGAGCACTACTTTAACGCGATCACCGCCCTCAGCGGCTCCGGCCCCGCCTATATGTATCTGGTGATGGAATCCCTCGCAGATGCGGGCGTAAGAGTTGGTTTGCCACGCGACCTCGCGATGGAACTCGTCGCGCAAACGATGCTCGGCTCAGCACGCATGGTGCAAGAGACGGGCCGCCACCCGGCTGCCTTGCGCGATGACGTCACAACGCCCGCCGGTTGCACCATCGGTGGCTTGCTGATGCTCGAAGACGGCAAGATCCGCAGTGTCCTGGCCCGGGCGGTTGAGGAAGCAACTAAAATCGTCGAACAATTAGGCCGAGGGAAATCTTAGTTTTTTTGCATTCGATGGCCGAGTTGGTGCGTACTTCAAAACAGATGGGTTCTTTGCCAAGCTTCAGCGAACTGGTTCACAGCCACCAGGGAATGGTTTTCTCCATAACCCTGCGGGCTTTGGGCAATCGCGAAGTGGCAGAGGATCTGACCCAGGAAGTGTTCTTGAGTTTGCACCAGAATCTCGCCTCAATTGAGAGTGAAGATCATGCGCGCAACTGGTTGAGACGGACGGCAGCGAACCGCTCGGTGGACGAGATTCGCCGCCTGAAGTACCGGCGTGGACCGGCCCTCGATCAGGTGGCTGAGCCGTCGGTGGATGCCGAAGAATCAGACCCCATGTTGATGACGCAACTGCGTGAGAGTGTGGCGAGCCTGCCGCCTCTGGCGCGGATGTTGACGATCATGCGGTTTCAACAAGAGATGGAACCGCGCGAGATTGCCGCAGAGCTGGACATGCCCGTGGCGACGGTAAAAAGCCGTCTGCACCGGACGATGAAACTGCTGCGCGGCAAGCTGGAGAAACGTTCTGAAGTGAGGAAACACGGATGATGGACGAACGAGAATTCGAAGAGAAAATGCGGGCTGCTTTGCGGCCTGTAGAAGCTCCAGAGGGATTGGCTGAGCGGATTATCCGGCGGGCAGAGGCCCGTGCGGAGAAGACGCGCAAGCCAGTGACGCAGCATATGTGGCTGCGCTGGGGAGCTCTTGCGGCTCTGTTGGTCACAGGTACTTTCGGGGTCTTGCGGTGGGAAGAAAAAAGGCGGGCCGAGCAAATCGAAGCCAGCCGCGTAGCCGAGCAATTCACGATGGCGATGACGATCACCACTCGCAAAATGGCACGGATACAAAAAAATCTGGTGGTTGAGGTTCCGCTCAAGAGCGGGCTCTAAGTGAGAAAAGAAATGAAATCAAAATATCTAATTGCCGTCGTGTTTTGCAGCCTGGTCGCCTTCGCCGAGCAGGAACTGGACCTGAGTTTCCTGAAAGGCCTTGAGGCCAAAGCCAAGGAGTCCACCGACATTAACCTGGGGCCAGAGCAGATTCAACTGTTGATGGGCTTCTCGGGCGAAGGCTCGAAAGAGCTGCTCGGGCTGGGCAAGTCAATCGAGCGTGTTCAGGTGAGAACCTTTGAATTTGACAAGGAAGGGATGTACAACATTGCCGATGCCGAGAGCTTGCGTGCCAAGCTTAAGAGCGCAGATTTTGTACCCCTGATCTCCGTGAAGGAAAAAGGTGGCTTCACCGAGATCGTCATGCGCAAAGGCCCCAAAGGGATGCGCGGCTTCGTGATCGTCGCAGCCGAAGCACGCGAACTTACTGTTGTGAACATCGTCGGAGACCTTGACCTCGCCTCGCTCGGCAAG
>JAPKYY010000137.1 GCA_026394095.1 Acidobacteriota bacterium
TACGCATGGGGTTGGGCGGCGGGTACGGTCTGACGACGAGACACCATACTCGAGACCCCGATCATCCCGACCCTCAATCCAATGTCACCCATGTCGTCGGGCTAAAGTGTTACGGAGGTCGCCGACCGAACACGGGGTACGGTCTGACGGCGAGACACTATACTCGAGATCCGAATCATCCCGATCCTCAACCCAATGTCACCCATGTCGTCGGGCTGGAGCGTTAGCAAGATATTCGCTCTAGCGCCGGACAACCAGCTTGCGCAGCACGACGTTGAGCGAGGCGTCGAAGGCTCTTACGGTGACCAGGCTCTCGCCTGTAGGCAGGTTCAGTGTCGCGCTGGCAGACTCTTCTCGGGAATCGTAGATGCCGTCGGTGGCGTCGAGCAAGATCCAGCGGCCGGCATTGACGGAGTATTCGATGCGGCGGATCGGGGAGACGTCGTCTTTGCAGCGGATCGTAAGGGTTCCGTTGGTTAAGGTTGCCTCAAGCAGTGGTGCGGTTTGATCGAGTTGCACCGGCACGCTACTGAATTCTGTCGTTCGCAGTGCGGAAGAAGGGTTCGATAACGTGTCGCTGGCTGTGACCTTAAATAGATAGCGGCCGTCGGCCAGGGTGTCGGCGTCGAGACTGTGGTTGGTGTCGGTGAGCTCGTGCTTGAGTAGCTTCCATTCGGTTTCGTCTTCGGCGCGGAAGTGCAGGCTGTATTGAAGGGTGTCGCTGTCGGGGTCTTCGGCTACCCAACTCAGCATCAACTGCCGGCCGGCGGGCCTTGAGGCTAGCAGTGAGGCTGTGCCGGCACTGGTGGCGCTGGAGGCTTCGCCGGTATCGGTGATGGTGAGTGTGTAGGTGGAGCTGGTGGTGGCGGCTGGCTGAGTTTTGGGTGCGTTGCTTGGCACCATCAGCAGGACGGCAGTGAGGGATTTGATTACCGGTGGTTGGTTGCGGGGCAGGTAGTTGAGCGTGGCAGAATGCAGTTTGAAATCGCGCTCGCCCCGGAAGCGCCACTGGATGTAGCGGGCGGCAGGGCTTTGCACATTTCTTCCCTTCAGCGGCTGCCAGTCAGACCAGGTTGTGTCTGCCTTGGACGAATTGCCGCTGCGGGTTTCAAAGCGGAGGTCGGCGCTGGCGCCTGTGTTTAGCGCGCCCCAGAGGGCGATGTTCGATGCTTCGTGAACGGGGGACTCAAACTCATAAGGCGGGGTTGGGCCATCGGCAATTTGCAGGAGCTTGGGACTGGTGGTGACGGCAGCGAGCCAACCGGCCTTGGTGTGCAGGAGGCGGCCGACTTCAGACTCGCCACTCTCGAGCAGCATGGTTGCGGCGCGGTCTCCATCGAGGCGATAGATGCGGCCCTGACGGTCTGACGAGAAATAGATCTTTCCATTCCACTCGGCAATATCAAAGAGGCTTTCTTCTTTGGTGACGAATAGACTGTCGACCGTGAGATCCGGGTTGAGGCGATAGACGGCAGAACGATCGAGGCCAGGGACATCCATGATGCTGCTTACGGCTGGCGTTGCTGCTGGAGCCTGGGGTGTTGCGGCGGGGGTTGGTTTGGGTTTGAGATCGATGCCGGCCTGGGCTTCTTCGGTGACCGTAATGGTGGTGGTTACCTGGGGGACGCTGCCTCCGGGAACGGTGCCTCCGGGTTGGGTTGCGGTTTGTGCGCGCCGGGCTGCAGCGCCGCCCATTGCGAGGAAGAGAATCTCGCCGTTCTTGAGCGGCACGAGAGATCGAATCTCGGTGAAGGGTGCATCGTAGAGCACTTGCGCTTTGCCCTTGGCAGTGATGCGGTAGAGAATGCCGTTGGGGTCTGAGCCAGCGAGCAGGGTTCCGTTTGAAGCAAGAGCCAGAGCGGTGACGTTTGATTGACCGCTTTCGTAATGGATTTCGCTCACGGTGCTGGTTGTCCGATAGATGCGGCCATCGTCGCCGCCGGCATAGACGCCTTCACTGGTAGCGAGCAAAGACCACAAGAACTTCGCACCGGTTTGGGCAAAGAGTTTCGCTTCGTTCGCCCCCAGTTTGTAGATATTCCCGCCGGGCGAGCCTGCGGCATAGACCCCACCATCAGGGGCAACTGAGAGGGCGAAGACGTGCGGCTCGGGGAGGGTGGCGACCAGGTCGAGGGATTTGGCTGTGCTTCTCCAGCGGTAGACGCGACCCTTTGGGCCGGTGCCGAGATAGACAGTGCCGTCGGGCGCTTCTGCCATGGACCAGAGCGAGACTTCGCCCAACGGCAGCGCGGCAGCAATTGCCGGGCCTGGCTGCAGGGTGCCATCGCGCGTGAGCGACAGATTCTTCAGTTTGCCCTTGATGAAGTCTGCATACTGTGAGAGCTCCCAGGTGGCAGGGCCGGAAGCATGGGCGGCGAGGCTGAAGAGCAGGAGTAGCGATAAACGCTTCATTTTTCGATTTCCAGAGTGAAGGTGCGTGAGCCCGAGACCACGCCGTCGGGGAGGCGTGTCTCACGGTCGAAGAGTCGGGATTGGTAGATGGGCAGGTAGGTGCCGGGAGTCTTCTGCAGGGTGGAAGCAATGGACGGGGGGAGGTTTGAGAGTTTGCGGCCTCCGGATTGGAAGGCGGGGCTGGACCGGAAGACCCGCACGTACATGGCATTGGCTGGGTGCAGGGTGCCGAGGGTGCGGATCAATTCTGCGGTGGAGCGGAAGACGGGCCCACCGGGTTGGTAGAAGGAGCGGAAGTCGAGCAGGTTTGTGATGAAGGAATCGGCGACGGTGAAGGTTAAAGTCTCGCCGCCGGGCAGCCAGGAGGGAACGGTGAACTGATGCTCGACGATCTTTTCGACGCCATTGGGGCTTGAGAGCTGGGTGCGGATGGTTAGGGTGTCGCCCGGTTTGGCGCTGCGCCGGGAGGCAGAGGCAGATTCAATCACCCACTGCTCATGCTTTGTGTTGGCTACGAGGTCGAAGGTCATCGATTCTGGCAACAAGGTTTCCTCTACGTGTTGCTGAAAGAAGGCGAAGGGGATGGCAGCGCCCAGTGAGGCGGCAACGGGAAGGTTATTGTCTCCGGAGTAGCGACCTTCGATTTCAAGGGGCTTCGCTTGACCGGGGAAGCGGATTTCGCCTTTGAGATCTACGGTGCCTGAGCCGGCACTGCGGAAGTGGCTGTCGAGGGTGGAGAAGAGAGCCATCTGGAGCAGGAGGGGGGAGAGCAAAGAATGCCTCACCATCTCCATTTTGTATTCCTTGAGGCCGGCAGCATCGCGGTAGCGGATCGTGATGGGAACGAGTTTGGGTGCGCGGCCGAGCTCGCCCTTTACGGCGGCTTCACCGTCAAAGAAAATGGTGCCAACCGGCTTGAGCGACTGGCTGATCTTAAACGGCATGTTGAGATTCGGCATGGAGGTGATGACTTCTGCCTTGGCAAAGGGAAAGTCGACAGCGCCGCCGCCGAGAAAGCGGTGGCCGAAGGCGTAGACCTGGTTGCCGGCTATGTGAGTAACGGTACCGTCTGCGCCAGAGTTCATGTCGCCACGAATCAACTGCACGGAGATCATGTCGCCGGGCCGCAGCGGCGAAGTTGCGCCAGCTGGCTGGCTGCCCGAAGCTCCCTGTTGCACGGCAAAGCCAAGTTGCCGCCACTGGCTGGCAAAGTGTTGGGCTGTGCGTTCGGTCATGCCGGCAAATGAGATCGGAGTCAGGACTGCGCTGGCTTGATTGGTTTCGCTCTGTGCTTTGCCGGCAACGAGTTCTCTAGAGCCCAGATGGATGCTTTCGGCTCGAATGGCTGCCTGGGATCTCTCGACCTGAAGCATTTCTTCGATGGGGCGAATTCCGGCGATTGGTTCTTTGGCGAAGGGGAAGGCAAAGGCGATGGCACCCACCAGCTTGCCTTCAATATATACAGGGCTGCCGCTCATGCCCTGCATGACGCCGGTTTGCTCGAGGCGGGCGGTTAGGAGCCTTGCCAGGATCAGGTTTTGGCCGGGGCCGCTATTTTGCAGCACGCCGAGGATCCGCAGCGGAAATTCTTCCGGGTCCTGACCGCGAAATACTGTTCTTGCCACCCCGGCCATGTCCGGCTTGATCTGGGCGAGGGGCATAATTCCCTGCTGGGCAGATAGCTGGATAAAGGTGGCCAAGATAGCGGATATCAAGCTCCGCATTCCCTCAGTGTACTAAGGTGAAAACTTACCATCGTCCTATAACCATCTGCACTGTTGTACCTTGAGAAGAGGTGGAACAGAATGTTCTGCTGGATGTGGAGTTTATGGAAAGCCCAGTTCAAGCCAATATCGAGGAGAGACAGCCTGCGGTTGCAGCCGCTCCAGTAAGCGTGAATCCACCAGCATCATTTTGGGTTCCGCTAGTGTGGATAGCGGGTGTGATGATCGCATCGTTTTATCCGATGCTGGAGCGACTGGTTGCCCAGTGGATGAATGATGACGATATGGGGCATGGCTTTTTTGTCCAGGTTGTTGCGGCTTATATTGCCTGGCAGCGTAAGGATGCCATTTTCGCGCTGGAGATGCGCAGGAACTATCTTGGGTTAGTGGTGATGCTGTACGGTGCAGTCCAATTTATTCTAGGCACCATCGCCGCTGAACTTTTCCTAACACGAACTTCTATTATTTTTTCGATTGCGGGAGCTGTACTTTTCGTTGGCGGCAAGGAATTGCTCAAACTGACTGCATTTCCGATTTCGCTGCTTTTCTTCATGGTTCCGATTCCGAGTGTGATTTACACAGCAATCACTTTCCCGCTGCAGATCTTTGCGAGTATTGTTGCTGAGAAATCGCTGCTGATACTGGGAATTCCTGTTCTTCGCGACGGGAATGTTCTGGAGCTGGCGGAGCATAAGTTGTCGGTTGTGGAGGCCTGTAGCGGAATCCGGTCGCTGCTGTCTCTGACCTTTCTGTCGCTTGTTTATGGTTTCTTCTTCGACTCCCGGGGCTGGATGCGTGGCGTTCTTCTGGTTGCGACAGTTCCGATTGCGATTGCAGCTAACGCCTTCCGTGTCTCGATGACTGGTGTACTTTACGAATACAAAAGCGAATGGGCCGAGGGCTTTTTCCACACGGCCGAGGGCTGGGTGATCTTCATGGTTGCCTTAAGCATGCTGCTGGCCTTCCATCGCTTCGCTATCTGGTTTTTTCAAGGAATATCAAATGCAAGATCCCAAGCAAGTCAAGAACCTGTCACTTAATTCGACTGTCCTCATCCTGAGCGCGGTGCTTGCAATTCAAACTGCAGCCTACTACTCCTTCACGAAATCTGAAAAAGTGGCCGCTGGCAGACCGTTGGTGGAATTGCCTCAGAAGTTCGGCGCATGGGACAAGGTGCAGGAAGGTGTGATGGATGCTGAGACGCAGGCAGTGCTCAAGGCTGACGACACGCTGAATCGATCCTATGGGAACACTGCGCTTGGTGTTGGGGCAAACCTGTTTGTGGCTGCTTTCCGAAGCCAACGTACCGGTGCGGTGCCACATTCCCCGAAGAACTGCCTTCCGGGTGCTGGCTGGACTCCTGTTGTTAACGACCAGATCAAGGTAGCCTTGCCGGGCCGGCCAGAACCGATTGAAGTGAATCGCTACATCATCCAGCGCGGAGATACCAAGAGCCTGGTTCTTTACTGGTATCAGAGCCGTGATCGCGCAGTGGCCAGCGAGTACAAGGCGAAGCTTTACACCATGCTCGATGCCATCAAGGACAACAGAACCGATACCGCTCTGGTTCGAGTGGTGATCGGGTTGGGTGGCAACGATTCAAACGACAAGGCGCAAGCTGCCGCTGAAGATTTTATTCGTGCGTTCTATGCACCCCTTCGTCAGTTTCTGCCGTCTTAAGGGCAGACTTTGATTTGTGCCTGAATGATAAACTTCAGGAAAACGATCCTGGCAAGGCATTCCGATGAAAAGCAGATCAGCAGTAGCGTCATATTTCTTCCTGGCTATCCTGGCGTATTGTTTTGCGTCTGCACTCCCCGCAGCGGAACAAGCTAAAAAGACAGAAAAGAAAACTGAGACTGCCCCGCCGCCTGCCCGTGTCAATATCGAGAGGCGCGAAGGCCGCCCGATCAGGCCGGATGACGCGGATTCATCCAAGGGTGCAAACCTCCGCATCGACACCAACCTGGTGTTGATTCCTGTTTCGGTTACCGACCCATTGAATCGATTTGTTACGGGGCTTGAGCGCGAGCACTTCAAGATTTTTGAAGACAAGATAGAGCAAACCATCGCGCAGTTTGCCAGTGAGGATGCCCCGCTCTCTGTTGGGCTCGTCTTTGACACCAGCAACAGCATGGGCTCCAAGCTGCAGAAGAGCCGCCAGGCTGCGGCGCAATTCTTCAAAACAGCAAACCCCGATGACGAGTTCTTTCTGATCCAGTTTAACGATCGTCCGGAGATGATCGTTCCCTTCACCAGCAATACCGAGGAGATCCAGAACCGGCTTACGTTTACTCAGGCCAAGGGGCGAACAGCGCTGCTGGATGGCATTTACCTTGCGATGAATCAGATGAAGAAGGCCAAGAATCCGCGCAAGGCCGTGCTTGTAATTTCCGATGGTGGCGACAACTCCAGCCGCTATACAGAGAGTGAAATCAAGAACCTCGAACGCGAAGCTGATGTGCAGCTTTATGCCATTGGCATTTTTGAATCTGTCGGCGCGCGGGGCAGAACGGCGGAAGAATTATCCGGCCCCGGCCTGCTGAACGACCTCGCCGAGCAAACCGGTGGCAAACACTTCGCCATCGAAAACGTTAACGAATTGCCCGACGTTGCCGCTAAAATTGGAATTGAACTTCGAAACCAATACCTGATCGGCTATTCACCGAAGAATCAGGACAGAGACGGAAAATACCGTAAAGTTCAAGTCAAGCTAGTTCAGCCACGAGGTCTCCCTGCATTGCGACCGTCCTGGCGGCAAGGATATTATGCCCCCGTTCAATAGCCGTCGCTCTTTTTTGACGGCTGCCATCGCTGCACCCGTGCTTTTTGCCCAGGAAGACCCGGTCTTTCGCAGCGATACGCGTTTGGTTGTTCTCAATGCAACTGTTGTCGATAGCAAGGGCAATATCGTTACGGACCTGCCGCGAGCAGCCTTCAAGGTTTACGAAAACAATGTTGAGCAGCCGCTCAAGATCTTCCGGCGGGAAGACGTGCCAATTTCTCTTGGCGTGATTGTCGATAACAGTGGCAGCATGCGTCTGCGCCGCAACAAAGCCGAGTCGGCTTCACTGGCGATGGTAAAAGCTTCCAACCGTCTCGACGAAGTTTTTGTCGTTAACTTTAATGACGACGCTTTTCTCGATGTCGATTTCACCGGGGACATCAAGAAGATGGAAGAAGGCTTAACGCGAATCGATGCCCGTGGGGGCACTTCGATGTATGACGCGATCAGTATGTCGATTGATCACCTGAAGGCCAAGGCCAAGCGCGACAAAAAGGTGTTGATGCTGATTACCGATGGTGCTGATACTGCAAGCAAGACCTCGCTTGAGAAGCTGATTTCGCAGGCGCACACCACCGATGCTGTTATTTATTCGATCGCGCTGCTCAATGACGAGATTCCGAGGGAATCGAAGAAAGCCAAACGCGCACTCGAAACGATTGCCAAGGCAACGGGCGGGCTTTGCTTCTTTCCGAAAACCCTTGAAGAAGTAGATGCTCTCGCCCTGGAAGTCGCCAAAGACATCCGCAACCAGTACGTGATTGGCTATACGCCAACGGTTCAGGAGCTGGACGGCACTTTCCGGAGCATCCGAGTGGTTGCTAATGGCCCCAACCGTCCGATGGTGCGCACGAGGTCTGGTTATTACGCTGGTGCACCCAAGGCCGGTGCCAAGCCCAATAGTCTGGTTCCTTAGGCTACGATGCTTGCATTCCTCTGGAAGTCTTCTCGCGGCTATCGTCTGCGCCCCTGGGCGAGCCCCTATCTGCGCTGGCGCATGGAAACTTATTGGGGTACTCACGCAGAGGCGATTGGCTTCGGCGAGTTCTGGGCCTTCCTGTGGCAGCACCGCTTTGAGATGTGGCGATTTCTGCGGTGGGCCGGACGGATGAGCTAGAGGTTCTGCGTGACTTTGGTTAATGAGCGGGGCTGATCTGGATTCAGACCCTTCTCGGTGGCAAGGTAACCTGCGAACAACTGCCCCGGAATGATGTACGGGATGGGTGTTAACAGTTCAGGGATGGCGACTGGAATCCGGAAGGCACGGCGCTTGGAGTCGAAGGCTGCCTTATTGCTCTTGTCCGTCACGAGAAGCGTCTCATGAGTTGTTGCATCCACGCGAGCCAGCAGTTCTGAGATCGGGTTCCAGGTTACTCCGGACGGGGCGAAGACAAAAGCAGGAAAGTGCGGGTCTACCATGGCGATGGGGCCATGCAGAAGATCGGCGCTCGAGAAGCGCTCGGCGATCACGTAGCAGGTCTCCATCATCTTTAGGGCGAACTCGAAGGCATTGGCGTAGTTGAGACCACGGCCGACAACTACAGCGTGCTGCATAAAGCGATAGCGGCCCGCCATTGCAGCTACCTGAGGCTCCAGCTTCAGGGCCTTTGCTGCAAGCTCGGGGAGCTTTTCAAGGTCTTTGAGTGCGAGTTTGCCGCCAAGGGCGTAGGCCAACATGTACATCGCAAGCAATTGTCCGGTGTAGGTTTTGGTTGCAGCGACTGACTTTTCTTTACCTGCCCGCACGAGAATGGTTGCGTGGCCGAGCTTTGCCAGGGTGGAATCTGGCTCGTTGGTGATGCCGAGGGTGAATGCCCCGCATTCCTTGGCCCGCTCGAGCACGATGTTGGTGTCGGTGGATTCGCCAGACTGCGAAATGCCAACTACCAGGGTGTCTTCGAGGTCGAGTTTTGCTCCATAGAGGGTGTAGATGCTGGGTGCGGACAGCGAGACCGGGATGCCGGTTAGAAGTTCCAGCAGGTAGCGTCCAAACTGTGCAGCATTGTCGCTGGTTCCGCGGGCAGCCAGGATGATCATCCGTGGTGGATAGGCTTCGAACTGCTGCTTGAGCTTTTCGATGCCTTTCCATTCCTGCTTCAGTGTTTTGGCCAAGGCCTCAGGCTGTTGGCGGATCTCTTCAAGCATCTTCGACATGGAAAAAAATGACCTCCAGAAGGGAGAAGGGGCGTCTGATGTGAATTTCACAAGAGCGCCCCTTCGCCGCGTCGTTCGGGAATATCCCTAGCTTTTTTACTTCTTTGTCCCCTTCGAATCGGGGTATTTCTAGAATAACATCTGCTGGCGGCTTTGCTTCTTTGGTGGCGCTTTTTTGGCAGCTGCTTTTTTGCGGCTTCCGTGCTTTTTTAGAACCGTGCGGGCTTCTTCGCGGGTGCCCGTCTGCTTTCTTACAGCGCCAATTCGGGCGCGGGCTAACGCAATCGCTTCCTTATGATCGACAATCGGAGGCGGATAGTTTTGAAGATCTCCCAGCCACTCCTTAACAAAGACACCGTCGGGATCCTGATCTGCCTGTTGCTTGATTGGTGAATACATCCGCAGGGTGTTAATGCCGGTGGTGCCGGACTGCATTTGAAACTGGCTGTAGTGGATGCCGGGCTCGTAGTCGACAAAGAGTTTGGCCAGATGCAGGGCGGGCTTTGGCCAGTGCAGCCAGAGATGGTAGGACGCAAAGCTTACAAGCATGGCGCGCATTCTGAAATTGATCCACCCGGTTTGGTTGAGCATTCGCATGCAGGCATCGATGAGTGGGTAGCCTGTCTGACCTGCCTTCCAGGCTTCAAACCATTCTTCGTTCCAGTGTGGCTCGCGCATTCCGTCGTAGGCGCGGACGAAATTTTCGAATTCGATGCGCGGGTCGTCTTCCATCTTTTGCATGAAATGACAACGCCAGTGCAGGCGGGCGTCGAAGGCCCGGAGAGCGCGCTTCCAGGTGGGAGGGTCAAAGTCGTTTAAGGTGGCAACGCGGCGGCGAGTGGCTTGTACCACCTGACGCGTCGAAAGGTTGCCGTAGGCGAGGTAGGGTGACAAGCGGCTGCAGCTGGTTTCTGCGGTTAGGGGGCTCGACATTTCCATGTGGTAGCGTACGCCTCGCGCCGATAGAAAGCTATCGAGAGTTTCAAAGGCCTCTCGTTCTCCGCCACGTTGCGCGAGATTTCGGAGGTCCGGGCCAATGCCAAGATCCTTCGCGGTTGGAATCTGTGTGCCGGCAATTGATGGGGTGAGGCGGGCGGGGGCGTCTACGATGGGCTCAGCCATGCGGTCTTCCCAGTTTCGAGACCAGCCGTCGCGGGATTTGAGCCGCCTCACAACGCCACCTGCCGGGTACTCCGTGAAAGGTGTATTGGTTTCTTTCGCCCACTTGCGTACGCGTCGATCACGCTGGTAGGTCACCCAGTTGCCGGACTCTTCGTGGGCCCAGAGATGGGCCACGGGCAAATGCCGCAACACGTCCACCGCCTCCCCTACTTTCACCACCAGGCCCTGGCCCAGGCGACGTAATTGCTGATCGAGCTCAACGAGGCTTGCCCGTACAAAGGTGAAGTGGGAGGGGTCAAAATCAGGGGAAGCCAGCCACTCTGGTTCGATGATGTAGAGCGGCAAGACAGGGCCCCGGCGCGATGCCTCCAGCAGCGGCCGATGGTCTTCGATGCGGAGGTCGCGCTTAAACCAAACAACCTGATAGCTCATTTGTCAAAAACAATGGGTTCCACGCGCTTCCAGTAGCGGGAGAAACGTTTTAGATCCAAGTTGCCGCGATAGTTTACAAAGGGTAGGGCTGGCAATACTTCTACTGGCAGCTGCGCTTCGAGCTTTTGAACGTGGGCGCGAAAGCGGGGATTGACGCTATCGACCGTTATGATTTTGGTCGGCTGCTTTTCGAGCAGCCGGGCGACAACGTTGCCCCGTTCGATTTCAGTTGGTAGCTCAAGCAGCGTTTCGTAGAGGAAGGCGATCCGCTTGAGGCTCCACTCTTCGGCTTCGATCTCCTCTTCATCGAAGACAAAAAGGGCGTCAGCTTTTGGGTACTTCAGGTAGGCCGGGTTGTCGGCGGCCAGGCAATCCGGGTGTAACCAGATCCATTCGCTCATCGCGCCTCGATTCGGAACAGCTTCGATTCGAGCTGTTCATAGCTGCCTTCAAAATCGCAACGGCCTCTGACGGGGCAGCGCTTGCAGTGCAGTCCATGGGTGTATTTCTCAAGGTTTTCGCGATTGAAGAAGTAGGGTTTGTGTGAGAAGGTGCTTGCTACCCACTGCCAGGAGAGGTTGTTCGATGCCGGGTCGCCATCGAGTAAGTGCGAGAGAAAGAATGCTGCACCAGCCTGCCAGCGTACACGCCGGAAATGAACTACGTAAGCGGCAAACCACATGCGGGCGTGGTTGTGCAGGTATCCAGTGGATCTGAGTTCGCGCACGAAGGAATCGATGCAGGCAAGGCCGGTTTCGCCGGTTGCGATATCGGCTGGCAATTGCGAGGCGTAGGCACCGGGAGGAAGGCCGGTCTTGGGTTCTTCACGATCTTCCCAAACGCCTTTGCCCATTGCTGCGTAGAGGCGCTGCCAATAGTCGCGCCAGGCGAGTTCGGTCACAAACTTCGCTGCGTGCAATCTGTCTTTTACCATGGCGAAAGCGAATTCTTTGGCTTGGGTAAGGGTTAAAATTCCGTGCCGGATGTAGGGCGAGAGGCGCGAGACATGGCCATCGAGGTAGTTGCGGTCAAAGCCGTAGCGATCGGGTTGAATTGCGGCCAGAACTGCTTCGCCCGCTTCGCGGCCTCCTGGGATTGGGCTGATTTGGGCATCGCGAGCTGCGGCAGTGGGGAATTCCTGCGCCAGGTATTCTGCCAATTCCTGACGGCTCGCAAAGCTCCGCTCCATCACGCCTGCCCCTTGGCTGTCGCCTTGTTGCCACGGCAACGGTCGCTGCAATAAAGCACGTGTTCCCAGTCTCGTTCCCATTTTTTACGCCACACAAATGGACGCTGGCAAACGAGACAGATCTTGGTTGGTAGGTTTTGTTTCTTGACGCCCTGCATACCCGAGCTATTACTCCCGGGGACAGCGAGAGCCTAGAATTCGATGTTGCGTGCCTGGCGGATATTCGGGTTCTCGAGCAACTGTGCAAGCACGTGCTCTGGAACCGCTGCGTCGCACGAGATGATTGCCGTTGCTCTTGCGTGGCCACCCTCTTGCGTTGCGGACTCTTCCCGGCCTAGCGAGAAATTGGCAATGTTGATGCCATTCTTGCCCATCACCGTCCCTATGTATCCGATGACTCCGGGTACGTCGAGATTTTTTAGATAAAGCAAATAGCCGTCGAGGGGTGCTTCGCAATAGATCCCGTCCACATTGAGCAAACGGGGCTTATCGAGAATCATCGCGCCTTCAACGCTGGTCTTGCCGGCTGAGGTTTCTACTTCGATACGAATGGAGTCGCTGTGGCCGGAGCGCAGCAGATGGTTCTCAGTGATGTTCAAACCGCGATCGCCAGCAATTTGCATGGCATTGATCAAATTCGCTTTGCTTGCGAGTGAACGCTGGAGCAAGCCACTCAACCCTGCGTTGCGAACCAGCGTTGTGTTCAGTTCTGCCACGCGGCCATGGTAGGTAAAGCGCACCATGACTGGATTGGAATCACTGATGAAGGATGCAAAGGTACCGAGACGCTCTGCCAGGGAAATGTATGGGCCGAGAGCGCGGTATTGCTCAGGCGAAAGCGCCGGCATGTTGACGGCATTGATTGCGACGCCGTTCTGCAAGTACTCGGCAACCTGTTCTGCAATGCGGATACCGACGATTTCCTGTGCTTCTTCGGTGGAGCCGCCGATGTGCGGAGTGGCAATCAGGTTCTCCTGCTTCAGCAAGGGGTGATCGGAAGGCAAGGGCTCAGGATCAAACACGTCGAGTGCGGCCCCACCCAGCTTGCCCGAATCCAGACCTTTCAAGAGGTCATCCAGATCGATCAACTCACCGCGGGCGCAATTGACAATGCGCGCGCCGTCTTTCATCTTGGCGATGGTTTCAGCGTTGACCATCTTTGTGGTCTCGGGGGTGAGAGCCACGTGCAACGTGATGTAGTCGCTCTGGGCAAACAGAGTGTTGAGGTCAACAAGCGTGACACTCAGATCTTCTGCCTGCTGTGTGCTGACGTAAGGGTCGGCAGCGATAATCCGCATTCCGAAATTACGTACGCGCATCACGACTTCGCGGCCGATGGACCCGAGGCCCGCAACACCGAGGGTCTTGCCACGCAGCTCGGTACCGATGAACTTGCGCTTTTCCCATTTGCCGGCCTTGGTGGACTGGCTTGCGTTCGGAATCGAACGTGCCATGGCCAGCATGAGGCCCACCGTATGTTCGGCAACAGAAATTGCGTTACCGCCAGGGGTGTTCATTACCAGGATGCCGCCGTTGGTGGCAGCCTGCAGATCTACGTTATCGACGCCAACGCCGGCGCGTCCGACGACACGCAGCTTGGGAGCCTTCTTGATCAAATCGGCATTTACCTTGACGGCAGAGCGCACCAGCAGTGCGTCGCAGTCGGAGAGGTGGTCCTGATAAGTCTTCGGGTCGGCCTGAATTACAGTCCATCCGGGTACAGCGGCTAGCAGGTCAAAGCCAGCTTGAGCAATGGGTTCGGCAACAAGAATCTTCATTCGGGTCTAGACAGCAACTGGTTCCTTGGTAGTTTCTTTAGCTAAGGCCGCCGCGGCATACACGTTTTGAACTGCGGCCACGCCGCGTCCAAACTCCACGGGTTGACCGTGGGCCGCGAGGATGATTTCGAGTTCGGCGACCATTGCAAAGAGGTCGGCGAAATCGAAGTAGCCAAGGTGCGCGACTCGGAAGATCTGTCCCTTCATCGAGCCCTGACCGTTGGCAATGATGGACCCGAAGCGGTTGCGGAAGTCCTTGACGATCACGCTGGAATCCATACCCGCAGGGGCACAGATTGCGGTGACCGAAGAGCCGGGGTTCTTCCCGGAAAACAACTCAAGGCCCAGAGCCGTAGCGGCAGCGCGGGTTGCGGTGGCCAGCAACTGGGCATTTTTGATCAGGTTGTCCATGCCGAGGTTCTTGATGTACTTCAAGGCCTCATCCATAGCCAACACGAGACTTACGGCAGGCGTCCAGGCGCTCTCGCCATTGAGAGCATTCTTGCGCTCGCGCCGCAAATCAAAGTAAAAACGTGCGTTTTTGGATTCTTCCATACGCTTCCAGGCACGTTCGCTCACCGAGAGGAAGGCAAGTCCTGGAGGAATCATAAACGCCTTCTGTGAACCGCCAATGACAATGTCGAGGCCCCACTCATCAATTTTGAGCGGCATGGTTCCAAGGCCGGTAATCGCGTCAATCACGAAGAGGGCATCGGTCTTGCGTACGACTTTCGCCATTCCTTCGATGTCGTGTGCGGCACCGGTGGAGGTTTCAGACGCCTGTACGAAGACGCCACGGATGTTGGGATTGGCTTCCAGGGCAGCGGCCACCTGTTCTGGTGTAACGACGCTGCCGTAGGGCTGCTCGATGACTGTGGGCTTCAGGCCGAAGGCCTTTGTCAGGGCCGTCCAGCGTTCGCCGAATTTTCCGGCGGTGCAAACCAGCACTTCTTCGCCGCAAGAGAAGCAGTTCTGAATGGAAGCTTCCATTGCCCCGGATCCGGACGCAACCAGCACGATTACGTCATTCTGCGTCTGCATGACTTCTTTGAGGCCGGACAGCACCGACTTGTAAACCTTGCGGAAATCTTCAGTGCGGTGATGGATATCCGAACCCATCATGGCGTGAAGAGCCTGAGGCAAAAGTGGTGTTGGTCCCGGGGTTAGTAGGCGATTTTTCTTGATGTACATAATGGAATTTGCAACAAAACGGGTATTCCGGGGGTGTATTCACTAGAATAGCAAACAGCATGAGTTTGACAGAGCGTATCCAGAAGGACATGGTCGAGGCGATGAAGGCAAAGCAAGAGCTGCGCCTGAGCGTCGTTCGCGCCATCAAGACGGCCCTATTGAAATACAAGGCCGACAATATGAAAGACCCGGACGAGGCAGCCGAGCAAGCGATGCTTAAGACGCTCGCCAAGCAGCGGATGGATTCGATGGAGCAGTTCAAGAACGGGAACCGTCCGGAACTGGCTGAGAAAGAAGCCGCAGAGCTTGAGATCATCGAAGGCTATCTGCCGCAGAAGGCTAGCGCCGAAGACATCGCCGCAGCTGTAGAAGCTGCTATTGCTGAAACAGGAGCAACGGGTAAAGCGCAGATGGGCCTTGTGATGAAGGCTGCTACCGCCAAGCTGGCTGGGAAGAATGTTGACGGCAAGGCGCTGAGCGAGCTGGTGAAGTCCAAGCTGCCGTAGGATCTGGCACTTTAGAAAACATTGGACAAGATCAGACGCAGCCTGCCCCAATAGCTATGCCGCTTCTCGGCGTAGTCTTTGTTGGCCTCATATGCTTGATCATCCAGATTCAACGTCGCGCATTTGATGCGATCCTAGCGAATTCAGCGCATCAAGCCGGACGCACAAACCAGTCCTGCGGCACGTGCCCCTCTGGCAATAGTGCCCCCTTTTCGAGGTATCGCGCCTTCGAGGCGAAACTTGCTGCATGAGGGTCGTGCGTTACCATCACTACCGTCTTGCCGTGTTCCTGATTGAGCGTCCGCAACATCGTCAATACGTCTTGCGCGCTTTGGGAATCGAGGTTTCCCGTCGGCTCGTCGGCGAGAATCAGATCGGGATCTGTCACCAGAGCTCGAGCAATCGCTACGCGCTGCTCCTGCCCGCCTGATAACTGCTTTGGCAGGTGGGTCAACCTGTCGCCAAGCCCCACCAGAGACAAGGCCGTTGTGGCGTGCTCTCGCCGCTCTTTGGCGTTCAGATTTGTTAGTAGCAAGGGCAGCTCTACGTTCTCTATCGCTGTCAGCACGGGGATCAGATTGAAGCTCTGAAAGACAAAGCCAACGTGGATATTTCGCCACTGCGCCACCTGCTTATCTGACAGCGCGCGCAGGTCCTGCCCGAGCACGTCAATCGTGCCGCTCGTTGGCCGCTCCATTGCTGCAATGAGATAGAGCAGTGTCGATTTACCAGACCCCGAAGGCCCCATCAGCGCCACAAACTCACCCTTTCGAATCTCGATCGAAGCATCCTTAAGGGCTGTCACCTCAAACTGATCGCGCTTATAGACCCGCGTCAGATCCTTCGTTTGAATTACGACTTCGCTCATTTTGCAGCTCCCTTTGCCTTCACCTTCGCGCCATCTTTCAAGTCTGCCGGTGGATTCAAAACCAGATCTTCGCCGCCAATCAGACCTTCTTCCACCCGCAAGCCTTCACTCGTCGTGCCAGTGACACGGACCGCGCGGCGGATCACCTTGCCACCGAGCAAAATGAAGACAGCATCATTGCGGACAGCCGCAGTCGGCACATAGACTACCGGCTTTGCAGCAGTCGGGGCGGTGCCAGCCTTGGCCTCTTCATAAAACGCGACACTCGCATTCATATCCGGCCGGAGGAAATCATCCGGCTGCAAGACCTGCACCTTCACCTGCACTGTCGCCTTCTGCCGGTTTGCCTCAGGGGCAATCTCGGCAATCACGCCGCTGTACTTGCGATCGGGATAAGCATCCGTCGTAATGGTGCCCTTCTGTTTGCGATCGAGACGCGCGAAGTCGTTCTGATTAATATCGAGCTCTACCTGCAAGTCGTTGAGATCGGCAAGGGAAACCACATAACCCTTGGCACCCTTATCGCCTACAAAACCGGTAGTCACAAACTCACCCTTCTCGACATTGCGCTCAAGCACTGTCCCTGTAACAGGGGCCTTGATCAAAGTATTCGACAAGGTGGATTCATAAAACGCCACGCGCCCCTTGGCCTCAAGTATTTGCCCTCGCAGGGCATCGATGGTTTCGCGTCTTGGCCCGATCTTCACCAGCTCAAAGGTCTTCTCGAGGGAATTCACGCGCGCCCTTAGTGAGTTCACACGCCCTTCGGCATCGTCGAGGACCTGCTGCGCGGAAACCTTTTCCCGTACCAATTCCCGCGTCCGCTTGAGTGTAATTTCAGCGTTAGCGAGGTCTGCCTTTGTCTGATCCACATTCGCCCGAGCGGTGGCGATCTCTTCCGGTCGCGAGCCATTAGTGAGCTCATCCAGGCGGGCCTCCAGCGTCTTTAGCTGGCCGACAGCCTGCTGCAATTGCGCTTTGTACTCGTCATCTTCAAGTCGCACAATCACCTGGCCTTCTTTGACGCGATCCCCCTTCTCAACACCAATCCACAAGACCCTACCCACCACTTTTGAAGCCACCTGGATCTTGTGATGAGCCACGATATAGCCGGTAGCATTGAGGATCACCGTCTGCCCCGCACCACTAGCCGAAGTGGATGTCGAAGAAGACTTCACCCGATACACCGCCACCTCAGGCGCATCATTCAAGTACCCATAAACAAAGCGTCCCACCCCAGCCAGAACAAAGAGCAGAATCCCGATCACGATAAAGCGCCGTGCCCAGGGCGACCCAGCCTCGGGCACAACTTTCCTCGATCGATCGATTCGTAAATTCTTGATATCCGCTTCCATCTATACCTCTCGCAATGCCGTCAAAATTTCTTTACGTGCTGCGCTGCGGGCGGGGAACAAACCACCGAGCGCACCCAGAACGAGTGCAAATCCCATTCCGATCGCCATGATCGCCGGCGTGATCTGGAATGAAAACGCGATTTCGCTGAAGGTCACAAAATTTCCGATCCCGGTCTCAATATTGTTCAGCGGCAACACAAGCAAACAACCCAAGGCCCCACCCAGCAGTGACAAAAGCATCGACTCAATAAAGAAGCTAGTCAGGATACTCGACCGGGCAAAACCCAACACGCGCAACGTTCCGATTTCTTTCGCTCGCCGTGCTACCGCCGCGTACATCGTATTCATGGCGGCAAAACAACTTCCTACCGCCATAATCACCGAGACAAACAGACCTAGAAACTGAATCGGGGCCGCAGAAACCGTCTGCGCTGCATAATAAGCAAGCTCTGTCTGGGCATCTACATTCAACTTGATGTCAGCGTTCAGATCATTCACCAGCGCCTGCACTGCCACTTCATCGGTGGCCCGTATCAGGCAGGAACTTAAGACCTCCGAGCGGTTGTAATCAGAACTCGCCTGATTGAGGTCGGCAAAGATTTCACTATTCACTGCGCTACGCCCGCCATCCATTACTCCAACCACTTGCCATTCCCCGCGTGCAAACTTGAGCTTCCCGCCAAGCCTGGCATCCGGAAAACGCTTTGCAATCGACTTGCCCACCACCACCTCTCGCTTGCCCGTATCAAACCATCTGCCCTCCAGCAGTTTCACCTGCTGCCGCATCGCAATCCCTACGGGCGGCAAGCCGCGGAGCGTAATGTTCATGCCGTCAGGAGCATCAACGCTGGCCAGATTCAGAATCGTCACCATCTCAAGCGAGGCCATCGGCTCACCCTTGGCATCCCGTTGAATACCAGCCTTGAATTTTAGATCCTGATACGACGTACGGGCAAAATTGCTGGACAACTCGGCCGTCGAACCCTTCCGCATCCAACGCCCAACGCAGTCATTATCGTCGTCGTGCGCCGCACAACCAGATTGCGAATGTTGTAAGAAATTGGAATCGCCATGTGCCCTTAACCTGAATACTTCAACGTGTCTAGAATGTTGGTTCGCGCCGCATTCATTGCCGGCACAAAAGACGAAATCAAGGCAACAACGACGGAGAAACCAAAGATGAACACGACCGTAGGTGGCGTCAGGCTCAGGTTCTTGAACTGCGCAATAAATCCACCCGCATTGGCGGCTACACCGGCTGCCAGGCCACTAGCCACAAGACAACCAAGGGCAGCACCCACCAACGACAAGACAACAGCATCGCCAAGGATAAGAAACAGAATGCCGCCATTGGTAAAGCCCAGCGTCTTCATCACGCCGACCTCGCGCACACGCTCTCTCACCGCCATTGCCATCGTATTTGCTGACACGAGAAGGATGGTAAAGGTCACCGCGCCACAGATCACTAGAAGAAACACCTTTACATTCCCAAGGAAAGAGACAAAGCTCAGAGCAAATGCCGCTTCGGTCTCAGTGCGAGTCTGCACAGGGGCGTTCTTGAACATCTCATCCACATCCCGCTGAATCGCACTCACATCGTCTTTCGATTTGGCCAGTATGTTGAAGGTTCCCGCAAAATCACGCCGCCCGGCAGGCAGGCTCTGGTAGAGATACTCGATGTTGAAGAACAGAGTCTCGTCGGCCAAGGGGTCTTCAAAAATCCCGCGCACCATCAACTCTTTGTCGCCCGGAAAGATATCGCCTTTCAAAACCAGGCGCTCTCCCAGCCTGATCCCAAGTTTGTCAGCCAAGCGTTTGCCCACCAGGCAAGCGGTGCGTTCTTTGAGGAAGGCCTGCTTCTGATCCTCGGGTAAGACAAGGTCTTTCTGCACTTTGAAGAAATCTTCCGGTTCTACGGCAAAACGTGCAAAGTTATTCCGCTGGTCTTGAGCCTGATCCTTGTAAGTCCCGCCAAACCACATCGAGATGTAAAGGTCCTGAACCCCGGGTACTGCCTTGATTTTTTGTTTGTAAGAAGCTGGCAGAATCACCGTAAGGGAGATCCGGTTTCGTGTGATCAAGCGCAGGGCTTGCGATGGAGTTGGATCCTCAAAGTACAAAGCGTTGTACATCGCAAACAAAACACCGAGCAGGGTAAACGACATCGTCACCGAGAGAATCGTGAGGATACTGCGACGCTTGCTCCGCAGCGAGTTTTTGAAGATGAGAGGCAGGAGTCGCAGCATGTACTCAAGTGTAAACGCAAACTCTTCGCTATTTGTTCGCGGAATCTAAGTCGTTCCACCCGCCCCAGGCTTGCGTCCATCCATTCGTCTTGTACCTCCAGAACAAGTGCAAACCCAGCCCCAACAAAAACGCTGCAACGATGCATAGGCCGAAGTAAGGGGCTTGCCAATAATTCCAGCCGACAAACAAAATGACTGCCCACTTGATGAGCCGGAACCAAAGTGGCTGCCCTTTGCGGGAAAACGCAACGTTCAGTTCGCGACGAATCCATAACCTCACGCTCTCATTAGATTTCACATGCGGGGAATTTACAATGGTCGATTTTTGCGTCTCATTTGGTTGTAGTCTGTTAGACACTCCCAAGGATTCCTGAATGAGCGTCAAACACACACCCTACGTACCCGAACACATGAAGATGAAAGAGTTCTCCTGGGCCGCGCTCGCCCTGGGGCTCGTGATGACCGTCATCCTTGGTGCTGCCAACGCCTACCTCGGCCTCAGGGCCGGCATCACCATCGCAGCTACTTACCCAGCCGCTGTCATCGGCATGGCCGTCATCCGCATTTGGCGCGGCACGATTCTCGAAGAAAACATCGCCCGCACAGCAGGCTCGATCGGCGAAAGCGTCGCAGCAGGTGCCATCTTTACCCTTCCCGCTTTCGTCATCGCCAAGGTATGGCCCACATTTAGCGGCCCTGAGGCGTACTGGAAGTCCACCGTCCTGATGATCATCGGAAGCCTTCTCGGCGTGCTTTTTGTCAGCCTTGTTCGCCGGGCTCTCGTCGAAGACCCCGAACTCCCCTTCCCGGAATCGGTCGCTGCAAGTGAAATCCACAAAGCCGGCCAGCAAGGCTCAGGCGCCGCCAACTTCCTCTTCTGGAACATTGGCACCGGTGGCCTGGTTTACCTGATGGGCGTCTTCAAGTTCTTCGCGGTCGACAAAGAATTCTTCATCCATGTCGGACAACTCGGGAAAAGCCTCCTGCGGCTTGGGCCGGCTGGCAGCACACAAACCGTCCCCGTCGGCGCAACCACGATGGTTGCAGGCCCCACCGTCAGCCCAGCCTACATTGGCGTTGGCTACATCATCGGCCCCAAACTTGCTGCTCTCCAGTTCTCCGGCGGTGTCATCGCCTGGGGGATTTTCGTCCCGCTCCTGCTCTATATCCTTGGCCCCAACATCCAGCAATACCTGCCTGCCAACGCTACTGACGAGAGCTGGGTAGGCCTTGCCAATGCCGTCTGGCGTTACATCGTCCGGCCTATCGCCATCGGTGGCATGCTCGTCGGCGCCGCCTACACGATGTTCAAGATGCGCAAGAACCTCAGCGTAGGCCTGCAGCGAGCCTTCGGGGAACTCACCGGCCCCAAAGTTGACCTTGAAAAGCTGAACCGTACCGAACGCTATATGAGCTCCAAAGTCGTGCTGATGCTGATCGGTGTCCTCTTCGCCGTCATGTGCGTCCTCTACACCTACCTTGCAGATTCGATCGGAGGTGGCGTTACGGCAGCAATCGTAATGATTGTCGTCGGTTTCTTCTTTGCGACAATCTCGGGCTTCCTGGTTGGCGTCATCGGTTCCTCCAACAACCCGATTTCCGGCCTCACGCTGTCGACGCTCATCATCGCCGCCCTGCTGATGGTTGCCCTCGGCGTCACCGGGCCCCAGGGCGTCACAGCCGTGCTGGGCGTCGCAAGCGTAGTTTGCGTTAGTTCGGCCGTAGCCGGCGAACTCTTGCAGGACTTCAAGGTAGGCTGGCTTCTCGGCGGTACCCCGCGCACCATCCAACTGGTCGAACTGGTAGCCGTAATCGTCGCCAGCGCCGCCATGTACTGGCCGCTCTGGATTCTCAACGAAGGCAACCTCAAGGCTGGCGGCCTGGGCTTTGGCGACAAAGCCTTGCCAGCACCGCAAGCCGGACTCATGGCATCTCTAGCTCAGGGAATCGTTGGTGGAGAAATGGCCTGGCCCCTCATTCTGGTCGGCATTGCCTTTGGGATTGCCCTGATCATGGTGCAGGTCAAGAGCCCGATGCTCGTAAGCGTAGGCATGTACTTGCCCTTCGCGACAACTTTTTCGATCTTCATCGGTGGCCTGCTGCGCTGGCTCAGCGACACGATCGCCGAACGCCGCGACTTAAACGAAGCCCAACGTGCCCGAGTGGAAAACGCTGGTGTCCTGGTTTCATCGGGCTTGATCGCCGGAGAAGCCCTTTGTGGCCTCATCACTGCATATCTCGCCTGGCGGGAAATTAAAACCTGGGAATTCACCCCTGACCCCAGCTTCGCCCTCGGTATCGTTGTAATCGGCCTTCTGGGCCTGTTGTTGATCAGAATTCCGCTCGGAGCAGCAGGCCGACCTGAAGATCCTGCACCTCCGACAGCTATGATGTAGAGTTGACACGAATTTCTACTACGCATCCCCTGCCCAGTGGCACCAACTGGTCCACTATCTATACTGGTGTGGCCCTCACCACCATGGCGACGCTGCTGCTTGAGCTCACCCTCACGCGCATCTATAGCGTCATTTTCTACTATCACTTCGCTTTCCTCGCTATCTCGGTGGCTCTATTCGGCCTCGGCGCAGGCGGCGTTTTCTCTTATGTCGTCAGCGGCTGGTCAGGCACTCTCTACCAGAAGCTGGGACGCCTGGCTGCCTTCAACAGCATCTCGGTTATCGCCTCGCTCGTCTTTCTGCTCACGCGCCAAGGCACGCCTGGCAACCTCGAACTCGTTGTAATTTATTTCTTCTCGGCCCTGCCATTCCTTCTGGCTGGCGCAATCGTCTCGCTGGTGATTTCAGAAACGATCGACCGTATTGAACGTGTTTATTTCTTTGATCTGCTGGGCGCCGCCGCTGGCTGCCTTCTGCTCATCCCCCTTCTCGACACCTTCGGCGGCCCCAACACTGTCATCGCCGTCGCAGTTTTGTTTGCCGCCACCTCCGCGATCTGGTACAACCTCGCCAAACAACACAGCGGACGCGTAGCTGCAGTCGCACTTGCACTTGCGCTAACGGCCCTCTTCGTCTTCAACATGCGGCTCGACTGGATCGACATCCGCTACGCCAAGGGCATGACCCTCGCCAACGAAACCTTCGTCAAATGGAATAGCTTCTCCCGCATCGCGGTCGCAAAAGAAGGCGGCACAAATCTCCCCAACATTGTCATCGACGCTGACGCAGCCACAGGCATCTTCACTCAGGATCATGACAAGCTCAGTGACGAAGCTCGCAAGAGCATCCTCAAAGGCGGCCCTGCTCTTGCCTACAAACTGAAGCCTGGCGCCAAGGCCCTCGTCATCGGGCCCGGCGGCGGTTGGGACGTCTCCCGCGCTCTCGTTAGCGGCAGCAAAGATATCACCGGCGTCGAGATCAACCCGATCATCGCCACCACGGTGATGAGAGAGAAGTTCCCGAGCCTCAGCCACAACCTCTACCTGCGCCCCGAGATCCGGATCTTCGTCGAAGACGGTCGCAGTTTCGTCCGTCGCAGTTCCGAAAAATATCAGGTCATCCAGGCAACGCTCGTCGATACCTGGGCCTCTACCGCCGCTGGCGCTTTCAGCCTGAGCGAGAACAACCTCTACACTTCAGACGCCTTCTACGATTACTTGAGCCATCTATCCGACGACGGCGTGCTCGCCTTTACGCGTTGGGGCTTTGATCCGCCACGCGAATCTCTGCGTCTGTTGTCGATCACCATCGACGCCCTCGAGCGCCTCGGCGAACGTAACCCGGCGCAACATGTCATCGTTGCGCGTGAAGGCTCAGGCCAGATTCAGGGTTGGGGCGCTACCGACACGGTGATTCTGTCCCGCAAACCAATGTCCGGTACTTTCGTTCAACAGGCCATCGCCGCCATGAAGGAAAGTAATATGGAGCAGGTTTATTATCCCTCCACCACGCGGATCACGCCCTTTCAGCAACTGCTGACAACTGTCGACCGCGAAGCCTTTTTCACGAACTACCAGTACAACGTCACTCCGGTTAACGACAACCGGCCCTTCTTCTTCTACACAGTCCAGCCAAGGGACATTCTGAACTTCCTGACAGTCACGTCTCAGGAGAGCGCCGATTATAAGATCAACCGTGCTGTACCGATGCTCTTCGGAGTCCTCTTTGTCAGCGTTGTGGCAACGCTGGTCACGCTCCTGCTGCCACCACTCGTACTCGGCCAGCGGCTGCCGCAAAGCCGCAGCCTGCGTCTCTTCCTGCTTTACTTCGTCTGCCTCGGTGCCGGTTACATCATGATTCAGGTCTCGTTGATCCAGAAGTTCGTCCTGCTTCTCGGCCACCCCACGTATGCCCTGACAGTGATCATATTCTCGATGTTGATCTCAAGCGGGCTCGGCAGCTTTTATTCAAAGCGCATCGTCAAGAACAACCCTGAGCGCCTGCGTATTGTGTTGTTGCTAATCGTGATCCTGGTGCCGGTTCTCGGCTACTTCGCAGGGCTTGTCAGCGACCTCGGCCCAGCCTGGCCTCTGGCGGTCAAGATGCTTACAACCGTCATTGTGATCGCCCCGCTTGGCTTCCTGATGGGCATTCCTTTCCCGACGGGCCTTGCGACGCTTGAGGGTTGGGACAGCTCAGCCGTGCGCTGGGGCTGGTCGATGAACGCGGCCTCGAGCGTTCTCGGTTCTGCCATGGCGATCTTCTTTGCAATCTATCTGGGCCTCTATCAGACACTGGTTCTTGGTGGCCTTCTCTATCTGGTAGCCGCCTGGATCTATCGCGCTACCGCCGAGCGTGCCACCCATGAGCAAGCAGGCGTTTGAGAAAAAATTAGAAGCTCTGGCTGAGCTCGGCCCTGCCGAGCTGCGCAAAGCTCTTTCCGACAAGAACAACTTCTATGTCGGTAAGGCCGCCAGACGTGCTGCTGCTCTAAACGCAACCAACCTCATCCAAGACTTGCTAGAAGCCTTTGACCGCTTCCTCGATGGTGGCGCCGAAGCCGACCCTAAGTGCTGGGCAAAAGCCCCGATCATCGAAGCCCTCTTCGAGCTAGGCCACCGCGAACCCGCTGTCTATTTGAAAGCCTTCCGCTGCATTCAACATGAGAACGTTTGGGGAGGCAAAGAAGACAGCGCGACGCAAGTCCGCAGTCTGGCTGCCCTGGCGCTGATCGAATCGAACCTTGACCCCATACAACTCCTCCGCACCCTGCTTCATGGCCTCACCGACACTTCCAAACAAGTCCGCATCGACACAATCCGAGCGTTGACGAATATGGGCCGTTGGGAAGCAGAGCTACTGATCCGTCAGAAGGCGTTAACGGGCGACGGCGAACCAGAAGTTCTAGGGACAGCCTTCAGCGCAATCCTCGAACTGGACCAATCCGGCTCCATCCCCTTCGTTATCAACTTCCTCAACTCCGACGACGAGGCCACTCAACTCGAAGCTGCAGCGGCGCTAGCCCAATCCCGCCACGAAGAAGCTTTCTCGGCCGTAATGAAACTCTGGCCCAGAATCCTCACCCGCGACATGCGCCGCACGATCACAATTAGCCTGGGCGCATCTCCGCTGGATGAAGCCAAAGAAGCGCTGCTGAAGATCCTGAAGGAGCACGACGACGAGCCAGCCACCTGGGCTATCACGGCGCTGGCCAGCAGCCGCCACCGCGAAGACCTGCGCGAGCAGATCACCCAAATCATCGATTCCAAAAGCAGCCGCCAACTCGCCCAGGCCTTCCGCGCAGAGTTCACCTAAACAGGATCGGCTTTAAACCCGAAGTTGCGGTATTCCCATTTGACTTCTTCACCCCGAACCTCAAGCACGCCGTAGCCTTCAGCGAAGCCCAGACGCTCTCCCTTCCACCAATTGCCGCTAACGGCTCCAGAGGTGATGAACTGGGCTCCTTTGTAATGGACGGTTTCGCAGATGTGGGTGTGGCCCTGGAGCACGAGTTTCAAGTTGCCCTTGCCGAGGATCTCGGTCACAGCGTTGCTGTTGTTGATAATGATGCGGTCCATGGCGTCGCCGCTGTAGTTGAGAAGCTTGGGTGCAGTCGTGAGCAGCGGAATGTGAGTCAGAACGCAGACTGGCATCCGGCCTGCCTTGGCCACATCGCCGGCGAGCCATTCGAGTTGTTCCGGGCCGATGTTTCCGCGGAAGCTGCCAGCGGGTGTAATCTCAATGGAATCCAGAATGATGAAATGCCAGCCCTTGTGATCGAAGGAATGGTACAAAGCCTTGCCTTGCTGATCTTCGAAAAGCTTCTTGCCGCGCAACGGGTCGCTGGTGGAGACGCCGGCTTTAGGGCCGGTACCAAAAACGTCGTGGTTGCCGATGGTGGCGTGGGTGGGCACCTCTAGGCGCTTGGCTGTTTCGGTGAAGAGACTGAAGAGCTTCTTCGCGCGATCTGGCCCCTGGTCGGCCGCATCGAAAACCAGGTCCCCACCAAGGAGAGCAAACTCGGGCTTCATCTTCTTCACCTGGTCGAAGCACATACGGCAGCCTTCGCTGGCGCGCATTTCGGGTTGAATATGAGTATCGGTCAAGTGAACGAATGTGAAGTTGCCCGGCGCGGCCTGGGCGGTGGGGAGGAGCGTGGCCGCTGCGGCCATGCCCATAAGGTCTCGTCTGCGCATTCTTAATGCTTAGCAGTTTGTTCTTACATCTTAGTTACAAATTCAAAACGTAACTGTATCTTCATTCGTTTGGCATTTTTTGCCGCTAAGATCGGGTAACTTATGACCCGAGCAATAGTTGTGATCATGTGTTTGGTGTTCAGCCAACTCAGTTTGCTGGCGCAGGCCGAGGCTGGCGTGGCAACCCTTTCAGGCGTCGTGCTCGATGCCAGTGGCGCGACCGTGCCAGGGGCGAAAGTCCGGGTTCAGAGCCAGGAGATGGGCACGCAAAGGATGCTCGAATCGAGCGATGCAGGCCTCTTTACTGCGGTTCGGCTGCCCGCCGGACGCTACGAAGTGACAATCGAAAAGAACGGCTTCAAAACCCTTCGGCGTGAGGGCCTTGTCCTGCAGGTGGGCGCTGTTCTCTCCTACGACGTGGTGCTTGAAGTAGGGAGTTCAGCCGAGACGGTGAACGTGAACGCCGAGACCCCTCTGGTCGAATCGACGCGTAGCCAGACCAGCACCAACGTTGACCAGCGGTTGGTGCGTGATCTACCGATCAACGGCCGCAACTTTCTCGATTTTACGATTTTGACTCCGGGCGTTGTAAAAGATCCACGCACCGGCGACTTGGCCTTTGCCGGTCAGCGAGGCCCATCCAACAGCCTTCTCGTCGACGGCATGGACGCCAACTGCAATTTCTGGGGACAGAGCGTAGGCAGGGCTGGATTTCGCAATCCATACTCGTTCAGCCAGGATTCGGTGCAGGAGTTTCAGGTCAATACCAACGCCTACGCGGCCGAGTTTGGCCGGGCCACCGGCGGCGTCGTCAACGTTTTAACCAAGTCCGGCACCAACCAGTTTCATGGCACCGGGTTCTGGTTCTTTCGCGATCGTGCGATGAATGCGAATACCTTCTTCAATAACCGCGCTGGCATTGTACGGCAGCCCTACCACTTCAACCAGTTCGGCGGAAATCTCGGCGGCCCCGTCGTAAAAAACAAGCTCTTCTTCTTTTACAACTACGATGGCCAGCGCAACAATAGCCCCATCGCGCCCTTCTTCCCAATCGCAATTCCGGGCGACGCGCTTTCGCAGCAGGCGGGCCGCGAGTTGAGTCAATACCTGACGCCGTACTCGATTGGCCAAAACAACAACATCCACACAGCCAAGATCGACTGGAACGCTACGGCCCAGCACACCTTCAGCTTCCGCTACAACGCGCACCGGTTTACCGGCGTCAACTATGAGTCGCCGGGTTCGCAGTCGTCGGTGGATCACACGGGCGATACGATCTTGAACACCGACAACGTCACCGCCACCCATACATGGGTGCTCGGTGGCAACAAGGTGATCGACCAGCGCTTCGTTTACCTGGACGAGCGTAACCCAAGCACGACCAACGGCAAAGGCGCGGAGATTGTAGTCCGCCAAAGCGGCGTCACCATGATGGTCTTTGGCAACGCCAACTTCCTCCCCCGCTTTGTAAATCAGAAGAAGTATGGCGCTGTGCAGAGTTTCAATTGGAACCTCGGCAGCCATAGTCTGAAGTTCGGCCATGATTTCAAGTTTGAACGGGCCCAGCAATTGAACAGCAATCTTTTCTTCGGCCAATACACTTTCGATAGCTTGGCTGACTTTACCAACAGGCGGCCATCGTCCTTCGCACAGGCATTCCCCGGAGCTGGAACCTCGGGCGGCAACACTTTTCCCAATGCCGATGAGTATGCGTTTTACGCACAAGA
>JAPKYY010000699.1 GCA_026394095.1 Acidobacteriota bacterium
TCCTCAATCGGGATGGGCTCCGTATTGGCGTCGTAGGCGTGTTGATGGATGACGTCTCACCAAATCTAACTTCACCTCGCCTCTTTGGCCCCAATCGCATGCTGCCTGCCCTGGACACACTTCGGGCCGAGGCCGCCAAACTCAAGGACAAGACGGATATCCTCATTGCCCTTGTTCACCTCACAAAGGACCCCTGCGATGAAATTGTTTCCAACATTCCCGATTACGCAATCACAATCTCAGGTCATGACCATGTGGGCAAAGAGAACATGTTTCGAGCGGAAGACAGGGTCGGAGTGCGGCTTCGAAGCTACGGCTCGGAACTCGGTCGCCTGAACATTCGCTACGACAAAGCCACAAAGAAGGTACTTAGCGCCGACTGGAAGCGTATTCCGATCAACACCACAGCCTTCCAGCCCGATCCGGTAGTGGCGCAGCTGGTAGAAAAGTGGGAGAGCAAAGTTCGCGCCGTAGTAGACTCACCCATCGGCCAGAGTTCAGCAGCCAAGGATCGCCCGCAGACGAAACTGTGGATCGAGCGGGTTATGCGCGAAACGACAGGTGCCCATTGCCTTCCGGACAAATTCTTGCCCGCAATGTATGGAATATCATGCCCTTCGACAACCTCATGGTGGTCGGCAGCATTCCCGGTCGTCTACTCCCAGACTTTATCCGCGGCAATACAGCTGTTGAGCCTGACAAGCTTTATGCCGTAGCAACTATTGATTTCCTGGTGGAAGGCTGGCGCAATTCAAAAGAAGAAGCGGTTCGCCAATTTGGGCGAGCAATGCCATTGGATGGCCCTTATCTTCGAGATGCTTTGATCGACTGGATCAAGGCAAGGCCTTTGGTGGACTAATCCCCTGCTCTCTTTTTCAAAACGCTATCCCTGGCAGTCGACACCGAATCGGCTTTCCGAAGCCATAAAGAGCCACAGATGCAGTGGCCGAACCCTTGTCGACCTGACTATCTCAAATCCAACTCAAGCTGCTGTTGAGCTTCCAGACCCCTTCTTGATGGCCAGCCTCGAGGGAGACCCTTACGCTCCGCAAGCGAAAGGCTCGTTACAGACTCGAGAACAAATAGCCCTTTACTACGAGCAGGAGTTTTCCTCAAAAATCGATCCTGACCAAATCTTGTTGACAACCAGCACAAGCGAAGCATATGGCTATTGCTTCAAGCTCATCGCCGACCCTGGTGACTCGATTCTGATTCCTCAGCCCTCCTATCCACTGCTGCAATTCCTGATCGAGGCTGAGGGCCTTCGGCCAAAGCCGTATGCCCTCCACGAAGCTGATGGAGAGTGGATTCTCGACCGCGAAAACCTCGCCTCTGCCTGCGAAGATTCCACCAAGGCCATAATAGTGGTTCACCCCAACAATCCCACCGGACATTTCCTCAGATCCGACGATCTCAACTGGCTTGTCGAGTTTTCGGCAGACAGGCTTTGGCTGATCTCAGACGAAGTATTCGCAGACTACACTTGGGCGGCAGCCACTCAGAAACGATCCCTGACACAAATCGAAGCACCCAATGCATTCACCCTCAGCGGACTATCAAAAATTTGCGCGCTTCCCCAAATGAAATTGGGGTGGGTTGTCATGCCACAGAATCGGTCGGTACACGATAATCTTGAATTGGTTGCCGATACCTATCTATCAGTGTCCGGGCCAATACAAAAAGCGGCAGCATGCTGGTTGCCCCAAAGGGCTCAATTCCAGTCGCCAATTAGAGAACGATGCCTCGCCAATCTGAAGAACATTCCTGAACTGTTAAATGATTCGCATTGGTCGCTTTTGCCTGTGGAAGCAGGTTGGATGGCAATTCTGAAAGGTCCAGCCAACAGGGACGAAGAGGGTCTGGTACTCCAGCTATTGGAAAAAGGCTTTTCCGTCCACCCAGGCTTTTATTATGATTTGCCGTTCCAGAACTCCCTGGCAATCAGCCTGCTAACCCCATCGCTCCAGTTGGCTTCAGGAATCCAGGCA
>JAPKYY010001069.1 GCA_026394095.1 Acidobacteriota bacterium
GCCGATCACATCACCCGGTGACAAAATCGCCATCCGCTCCACAATATTGCGAAGTTCACGAGCATTCCCCGGCCAGTGATAAGACTCGAGCTCCTCCACAGCCGCAGGATGAATCGTCTTCGCCTTAAAACTATTGCGACGGCAGAACTCATCGAGAAAATACTCAACCATGGCCGCGATATCAGGGACGCGCTCCCGCAAGCTCGGCACCCGAATCGGCACCACTGAGAGTCGATAGTACAGATCCTCGCGAAACTGCTGCTTCTGAGCCAGCGTAGCCAGATCCTTATTGGTCGCGCTCACAACGCGCACCTGTACCTTGATCGATTGCTCCCCGCCCACGCGATGAAATTCCCCTTCCTGCAGCACCCGCAGCAACTTCGCCTGGCTCGCCGCAGCAAGATCCCCAATCTCATCGAGAAACAGCGTCCCCCCATCGGCCAGCTCAAACTTCCCACGACGCAAAATAGTCGCCCCGGTAAAGGCACCCTTCTCATGCCCAAACAATTCACTCTCGATCAACTCGCCGCCAGCAATTCCTTGCCAGTACCCGATTCCCCAATCAGCAATACCCGAGCATCCGATCGCGCTGCAAGACTCGCCTGCTCCAACACGCGCGTAAACGCGGGCGAGCTACCGATCATCCGCGGCCCACTCCCGAGCTGCTCCTTCAACCGCGTATTCTCTTCCTTCAGCGTCCGCTGCTCAAAGGCCCGCGCAATCGCGAGCAACACTCGCTCCCGCGAAAGCGGCTTCTCCAGAAAATCAAAAGCCCCCGCCCGCACAGCCTCCACTGCATCCTGAATCGTCGCATGTCCCGAAATCATCAACACCGGCGCTTCCGGCTGATTCACCAGCACCCGCTTCAACAGGTCAATGCCGTTACCATCCGGCAACCGCACATCAAACAGATACAAATCCGCACGCGGCGCCTGCGCAAAGGCGCCCGCACTCATGAAGGTCGAGATCGAGTAGCCTTCCCTCTCTAGAATCAGACGGAGGGAACGGCCGATGTTCTCTTCGTCGTCAACGATAACGATTCGTTTTGCCATTGTGGTTTCGCTTTCTTGAGTTGGATACGAAATGTTGCGCCGCCAAGGGAACCGGTAACCAACTCAAGGTCACCTCCCATCACAACCGCACTGCGTTTGGCGATAGACAATCCAAGCCCCATGCCGCTTCGCTTGAATGAGATCGTCGGCTGAAACAAAGTCTCCTGAGCCAGAAGACTCAAACCCGGCCCTGAATCTTCAACCGTAATTTCCAGATGGAAAGGGGTACACCGCGTACTCACCTGAATCACTTCTGCCGCATGAGCCGCATTCTCGAGCAAATTCGTAAGAATCCCGCGCAGCAGATCCGGATCCGCCGTCGCCCAGCACTCCTGCGCATCGAGCTTCTTCCGGTAAATCACCTCAGGATGCGCACTCCTTAGAAACGCAATCCGCTCCTCAACCAGTGCATTCGCGTCCAGTGCCATTAGCTCGAGCGGAGGCTCGCTCGAAAGTTCACTAAACGCCCGCACACGCCGTTCGAGGGTCTGTACTTCCTCAGTCACTATTTGTGATGCCTGCTCCAAAAACGCCCGCTCCTCGGGATGCGATCGGGCCACCATCTCTTCCACCGTGAGCCTTATCGGCGTCAGCGAATTCTTCACCTCATGCGCCATCTTTCGAGCCAGCGTCTGCCATGATTCGAGCCGCGTGAAATACAGCAGCCGCTCGCGATTCCGGTCCAGTTGCTCCGACATATCGTTAAAGCTCATGATGGCCTGCGCCACTTCATCCTGCCCGCTCACTGCCAGCGGAGTGCGCTTCCCCCCCGTAAACGCCCGCAAAGCCTGCGTCAGTTGCTGTATCGGTCTGGTGATGTGATTGGTGAAATAAAGCAACGCAAGCAACGCAACCAGCCAGATCGAACCAGCCACACTGGCCAGCGTCAAAAAGAACCCGCGCTTGAGATCTCGATCCCGATGCGCCTCAAGCACCTGCCGCGCTTCAGCCAGCTTCGCCTGAAGTTGAGGCAAACGCACCCCTTCCAGCTTCAAACGATAAGCCCCCTCCGGCCGAAGCAACACCAGGTCTTCCCCGTCAACAACAAAACGCTCGCGCTCATCAGCCTCAAGTCGAATCGAAGGAAACGCCTCGGCCGCAATTTTCTTAGCCTCAACGCGTTCCAGCAGAAGTTGACGGGAAGTCTGATAAAGCGAACGCCCCGCAGCCTCCAGTTGTTGCGTAGAGGAATCCAGTTCTGCCACAGGAGCAATATCAAGCGATTGATTGAGCAGTCGCCACGAAACAAACAAGGTCGCACCAAGCGGCGCGAGCGTAGCCACCAAAAACAGAAGCAGAAGTTTATCGCGCAGTCTCGTCACGGCGTGGCCAATGCTCCGAGTGTAAAAGTCTGCGTACTAGCCGTAAACCGCGCCTCTTTCGGGTCTGGCGGCCGAGAGAAGATCTCAACCAGCACTCCAAGGTCAACGCTCCCCTGAGGCCGCATCGGATTCGCAAGCTTCACCCCCGCACTGCGAATCTCCAACTGCATCGTCAGCGGCCTGGCTTTATCGATCAACGGCAGCGGCAAATGCATCCGTCCAATACACCACCCCGCCACAGCCTCACTCTTCAATCGATTCGTAGAATAGACAGGAGTCCGCGGGGAAGACTGCGAAAGCTGCACGGCCGAAAACGTCTCTTCCCAAAGATCGTAGCTAAGAACAAACCGGTGCAGCGTCCGCCCCAGCGGCTTCACTCCGTCCAAAACCTGCAATTGAAAATCAAAAGTGACGCTCTGGCCGTTCTTCAGCCGGTCCAGCGCCTTACCTTCAAGAAACTTCAGATTCAGCACATTCAGGCTCAGCTGGCCGTCGTTCAGGCGTGGAGATATCATCTGCGCCGCCAGCGTGTGGAGGCTCAGCAGGAAAAGCGCGATAAGTCGCGCCCGGGTCAAAAGTTCATCCCCACCAGAAAGATGGGCTCGATCGAGGAAGATCGGATCGGGATTGCAATCATAGCTGTAATTCCGCTGACCACAAAACCAAGTCCAGCGGAGTGCCTGAGTACTTTAGGACGTCCCGCAGTCCAAATGGTTCCAGTGTCATAAACAGCGCGCAAAAAACTATACCGGCCGTCGGCGGAAAAATGAATCACGCGGTCTGCCCCAAGAGGAGCAATCTCATAACGATTCCAACCGCGCAAAGTCTGCGTATTGCCCAGCACGAAGCGATCCAGTACCGGCGCACGCCCGTCTATCGCCCCGATCATCGAGCTGAGAGAAAGTGTGGCTTTCGACTTCTCACTATTCCCGGAGGCAAAGCTGAGCCGGGCCTCGCCCAGATGCCGCCTGTAGTGGAAGTCAGAGCCAAGAGATCTGGCGGCCGCGCGCAGGCTATAACCTGCCTCCAGCGTTTGTGTGCTGGCGAGACCAAGCTGCCACTGTTTTGAGTAGCGCAGAGTAGTAATAACAGCGTGTGCTGCCTGGTTTCTCGCGGCCGGAACTTGAAATTCAAGATTGTTAAAACTAAAGCCCCCGCGCAATTCAAGCCCCGGGGCCAACGTATAGATCAGAGTCGGTTCAAAATTGGTGCGTGACCGGTAGAATTCGCTCGATTCACCACGAAACCGCGACTGGTAAGCTTCACCCAAAAACGCCACCCGCAAATTCTTCGCCAGCGGCGCAACAAATGCTGCCCTCAATCCGCTGAACCGCTCCACCCGCTCATCGTTATCCGAGATCACTCCAACACTAGTAATTGTCGAACCCAGATTTAGATCAGCCGTCGCACCAAAGCTGAACTTCTGCTCGGAATGAAAGGCCATCCGGGGCACATTCAAATCCAGGTATTTCCGGCTTCGCTCGAGCAAAAAGTCAACCCGTATCTGGTCCTGCTTCTCACCCTTGGAAACGTTGCGCGAAATCGTAAACCCGGGAAACTCCCCGCGAATCCTGCGTTCCACCGCATCAATCGTCTCAGTGCGATAAGGCCGGCCAATCAGCCGATCCAGTTCTCGCTGCAAAGCAGGAGACACACTGTGCTGACCGCTTTGAATCGCGATCCGCTCAATCCGGTAGCGGGAATTCACGTTCGTATAGGAAGTGTTTTCAAAGGCCACGGCCCTCTCGTGAGGGAGTGTGAGGACCGTGGCTGCCAAAAATGTGGCGAAGAGGCACTTCATGCACAACAAAACATTGCAAGCCTCATGCCAATCCACAAACCGTTGATAAATAAAGGCTTTCCAAAGCCTGCGGTGTGCTCGGCACACTCATGTGTCACTGTGCAGCCACACCCCCTTTCCCCTTTACAATTCATTACAAAAGCCGCATCCGGGGAATGAAAGACTAATCGTCAAATGAGTGTAATGAAACACGTCCTCACAACCTCCCTCCTTTGTGGCGGAGTCCTGCTCGCTGCCGACTTCTGGCAATCGAAGAAACCCAGCGAATGGACAGAAAAAGAAGCCCGCAAGATTGTCGAAAACTCCCCCTGGGTCAAAGAAGTTCAGCCCACGATGAACATGCAAGGCATGGGCGGCGGAGGTGGAGGCCGAGGCGGGCGAGGTGGCGGCGGGATGGGCGGTGGTGGTGGAATGGGTGGCGGCGGTGGTATGGGCGGTGGCGGCGCTATGGGTGGCGGAGGTGTGATGGGCGGCCCGGGAGGTGGCATGGGTGGCCCAGGCGGCGGGATGGGCGGTGGCGGCATGGGTGCCGACGGCGGCGGCATGGGCGGTCCCATGGGCGGTCCGGCAGGTGGTGGCATGCAGATGCCAAAAATCAAAGTTGCCTTTGAAACCGCAATGCCGGTCGCTGAAGCCAAGGCCCGCATCGAAATTAAAGACGTCTTTGCCGGGCTGCGCGAAGAATTTGTAGTCGTCTCTGTCTCTGGTATGCGCGGTATGGGCGGCCCCGGTGGTGCGCCAGGCCGCGCTCCCCGCGAAGGCAGCGAAGATCGCGCCAAAGACATGCAGGCACGCCTGCTCCAGATGACCACCCTCAAGGTCAAAGACGACAAAGTCTATCAGCCGGCCGATGCCAAAATCCAGCAAACTCCAACAGGCAGCGTGATGCTCTTTGCCTTCCCCCGCAAAGAACTCCAGCTCACCCCTGAAGACAAACAGGTCACCTT
>JAPKYY010000639.1 GCA_026394095.1 Acidobacteriota bacterium
CTCAAGCTGATGCAAGACATCATGGACCCGGTCGCAAAACAGGCCCTGATCGACACCGATCATTCCAAGGCCACCGACAGCGTCGTAGCCGAACCCATGGGGAACCCTGAAGCCGCCTTCTCAACCGTAAGAAGCACCAAGGTCCGCCTCGACGTCCCCATGGCGACCGTCCCCTCTTGGGACCGTAAAGTCCGCGACATCCCGCAACTCAAAGAACTCTGGGAGTACATCAACCCCTTCATGTTGTACGGCAAGAACCTGGGCTACAAAGGCAATTTCGAAGCCAAGCTAGCCGAGCGCGAACCGAAGGCCCTCGATATGTTCCACAAGGTAGAAGAGGTCAAAGCCTGGGCCAGCGAATTCCTGCGTCCCAAAGCCGTCTGGCAATTCTTCGAAACCGAGCGGGAAGGGAACTCAATCCACCTCTTCCGCAAGGGCGAATCAAGCCCCGTCCACACCTACAACTTCCTCCGCCAGCCCAAAGAGAACGGTCTCTGTCTCAGCGACTACATCCTCGATCCCAAAGAAGGCCAACGCGACGCCATCTGCATGATGGCCGTTACGGCGGGAGGCGAATTCCGCGCCAAGGCTGAAGAAGCCAAGAACAACGGTGAGTACTTCAAGAGCGTAGCCCTCCTTGCGCTAGCAACTGAAACCGCCGAGTCGACAGCCGAGTGGCTCCACCGCCGCATCCGCGAAGACTGGGGCTTCGCCGACCCAACCAGCATGACCATGCAACAACGCTGGACCAGTCGCTATCAAGGCAAGCGCTACAGCTTCGGCTACGGAGCCTGCCCGAACATGGAAGATCAGGTAGCGTTGTTCCAACTCCTGAACCCCGGAGAAATCGGAATTGAGCTAACGGAAGGCTACATGATGGAACCCGAAGCCAGCGTCTCGGCTCTGGTCTTCCACCACCCCGACGCCGCCTACTTCACCGCCGCCAGCGCCGAAGACCTCCCCGAGTCCTAAGACGCTTAGAGTCAAAGTTTCCAGGATCGCTGGCCCCTAAGCGCCAGCGATCATCCTTGTGCTATCCTCTCCCTCACATGCGCAGCTCCGCAAACCTCATGCTCCTGGCCACCCCCGCCTCTCTCAAGGCAGCGGCTATGGCAGCAGCAATGCGCATACTTACCTCGACTAGCCTCTAGTCCAAAACCCCAAACCCCAAAAATCTGAAGCTGTACAAATCCAAGGGAGATCCATATGGACACGACTACCCAAATTTTCGACGCTATCCGCGACTATGAAAGCCAGCGCGATACTCGCCGCGTTTTCCCCACCCAGGCAACCATCGACCAACTCGCTACACTCCCCCAGGCCCTCCCCGCAAACGGCCTCGCCCCGGCAGAAATCCTCAATCTCCTGATCGAGACCGTCGCCCCAGCTACCGTCCTCACCACCTCCGGCCGCTACTTCGGCTTCGTCACGGGCGGCGCGCTCCCCGCCGCTCAGGCTGCCAACATGCTCGCTACCGCATGGGACCAAAACACCGCCCTCACCGTTATGTCCCCAGCCGGCACCAACATCGAACAAGTCGCCCTCAACTGGCTGGCCCAACTCCTCCACATCCCCTCTACAGCCGCCGGCGCATTCGTCACG
>JAPKYY010000428.1 GCA_026394095.1 Acidobacteriota bacterium
ACGCGCGCCACCCGCTTCCCGGACGGTAGTTTACTTTTTGCCGCGAACGAAGCCAGAACTCGCTACAGCTGGTTTCTTCGCTATGAAAACTTGAACCCTCAGGAGTGGCAACGAATACTCGATTTCATAGAAGCCACCCAGCGTGGTGCTGCGTCATTCACTTTCTACGATCCCATTGGCAACCTGCTCACGCACTCGGTGAACCTGGGTGAATCTATTTGGTTGGCTCCTCCAGGCCTTACCGTTGCCCCAATCGCCGATGCCGATCAATCGAACGCATTTATCCTGACCAATCCAACCTCTCAGCCGCTCGCTCTTTCGCAGTCTGTCTCAGTGGCCGGGCCCTTCACAACATGCTTCAGCATTCGAGCCAAATGGGCAGGCGGCGCAAGCTTCTCCCTCGGTCTCTCAGATGCAATCCAAAGCGCATCGGTATCTCGAACTGCCGGGCCTTGGGCAAGTCACCACGTTCGGCTAATTTCTTCAGGCAATCCTGAATCGCGAATGGCCAGCATTGTCGTTCCACCTGCAACACAAGTCATCGTTGCCGCCCCACACCTTGAAATTGCGGCCAGTCCCAGTGCGCCACTTGAGACTGGATCTCAAAGTGGAATCTTCCCGAACTCATGGCTTGTCCAGAAGAGTTTCGATACCCAATCCCTCGCGCCAGGTGCGCATTCCATCACCCTGAGAATTGAGAGCGTGCGATAGCCATGAGCCTCCTTGAATTGAAAGAACAATCTGTTGTACCTGCCACAGCGCTTCTATGCGAAGTCACTCTGGCCGATGACACCAGGCGATACTGGGCCTCGGCCCGTTGCCAGGATGGGGCAATCAACTATCAAGCCCGCATTCAGCCCGACCAGCTCAACTCCTGGAAGCTCACCAGTGACGTCTCAAGTGAAAATGCCGGTCAAGTCTCAGTAGTGTTTGCCGACAACGACGGTGCAATCGCTCAGCTATTTCAGACAGGCAAATTGATCGGGGCCAGAGTCCGCTTTGCTGCCGCAGTTCTGAATGCCTCGTCCGTCGAAACCAAGACGGTACTCCTTACGGGGCTTCTCGACACTGTTAGCGAACTGGATGGAAAATCAGCCCGCCTCAACGTCCTCAGCAGGCTAAGTTCGATTCGTGCCAACTTCCCTCCGATGCGTATACAGCGTCAATGTTCCTGGGCATTCCCTTCCACCTCCGAGGAGCGCGATCTTGCTCTCAGTTCTGGCGAAGATGGGCGATATGCTCCTGTCTTTCGTTGTGGTTACTCGCCTGATAAAGCTGGCGGCGTTGGCAATCTTGATGGGACATCTCCGTTTACAAACTGCGACTACACGCGTAAGAACTGCGAACAGCGCGGCATGTTTTCCAAGGACAGTGCCAACCGCACCACTCAACGCTTCAGCGGCATCGAATTTGTTCCTCCATCGATTCTCGTCCGCGGGCACGGCGAGTCCTCAGGACGCATCTCCAATCTCGTCAGCCTCGACACTCGCTTTAATGATGTTGTTCCTGCCGTGTATGGCACCGGCTGGCTTCAGGCCCCTGTGGTCTTCTCTCGCAATGATGGCAACCTGACTCGATGCGAAGTGCTGCTTGGCCTTGGTGAGATTGACAGTGTCATCAAAGTTGTTGCCGATGGATTCGAGATTCCCGAAGGAATCACTGGGCAGAACATGACCGGCACTGGCTGGTTCAATCTAGTGAGCAAAGGCAATCGAACGGGAGCCCTCAATCTTGGCTTGACCGATGCGGCTGCAAACCCGGTTGGCGATCCTTACGCCAGCATGGCCTATCTCAACTTGGTCTTGCCGAATCGAATCAACGACGGCAAGAAGAGTCCAAAGGTAGAGGTTCTAATCAAGGGTCTCAAAGTTCCCGTTCTGGACGCAGAAGGCGCTTTGGTCTCCTCCGATTGGTCTTCCAATCCGGCATGGATCCTTTGCGACATCCTTCGTCGAACTGGCTGGAAGCTGGATGAACTCGATCTCGCCTCTTTTGTGTCGGCAGCTCAATTCTGCGATCAACTCATCGACGCTCGTGATGCCAATGGCACTCTCCGTCAGGTGCGCCGCTTCGAGACCAGTCTTGTATTGAAGCGTCGTTATAGCGTTGGCGAGTTGCTGCGCTCGCTCCGCATCGGTTCGCTTCTCTTTCTCTACTTCCAGCCCGACGGCAAACTTGCCATCTGGCCGGAAACCACAATCGCTCAGCAACAGCCAACCAAGCCTGCTGGCAGCAATGCCCTCACTTCGCTCAATAGCGGTTGGCCTACCTATGAATTCGGCGATGGCATGAACCACACCACCGGCATCCTTCTGAATTCCAATCGAGAGCCCGACTTCCGCATCTACTCAAAGCCAAGTCAGGACTCCCCGAATCGTGTCAGTTTTGAAATTCAGGATTCTCTCAACGAGTTCCAGCAGGACAGCATCTCCATCGCCGACACAGACGACATTCGTCTGCGTCGACAGGAGATCACCCAGGCCTTGCCTGCCGTTGGCGTACCCAACTTCCCGCAAGCTCAGCGCATCTGTCAAACATGGCTGAACAAGTCTATTGCAGGAAATGTATATCTGGAATTCCGCACCTCCGTACGTGGCTTCCATATCAGGCCGGGTGATCTGATTGCCCTCAGCTACCAGCGTTACGGCTTCGACCGTACCCTCTTCCGGGTCCTTGAATTTCAGTTCTCGCCTCGTCTCGATGTGATGAAGGTGATCTGTCAGCTTCACCAGGATCACTGGTATTCCGACAACGCCCAGATCCGCTACGATCGTTCG
>JAPKYY010000199.1 GCA_026394095.1 Acidobacteriota bacterium
ACCCAACGAAGTCTATCCTTCACTCGCCTGGGACAGCCTATTCGAGAATCGCGGCAGCCTGCGCAACCTGAGCATCCTTGACCGCGTTAAGGACCGCGCCTCAGGCCTTAGCAAAAAGATCAGCTCCACAGACAAAGCCAAGCTCGACGAGTACCTCACCAGCGTCCGTGAAGTAGAGCGCCGCATCGAAAGTACCCGCAAGACCAAAGACGCGGCCGATGACGCAGCCAAAGGCAGGAACCGCCCAGCCTGGACAATGGACCGCCCCGCCAACGGCCTCCCCGAAGATCTACGCGAACACGCAAAGCTCATGTGCGACATCGTCGCCATCGCCTTCCAAACCGACAAATCCCGCGTCGCCACTCTCCTGCTCGCCCGCGATCTTTCTGCTCTTTACTACCCTTTCCTTCAGGTCAAAGAAGGCCACCATGCCGCTTCCCACGACAACGCCTCCGACGGCTACGAGCGCATCTCCCGCTTCCACCTCAGCCAGCTTGCCTATCTCGCAACGAAGCTCGACGCAATGCCGGAAGGCGAAGGCACCGTCCTCGATAACACCTGCCTCATGTTCCTCAGCAACCTCTGGGTGGGCCGCCGCCATGACAACTCGCGCTTGCCTGTCGTCCTTGCCGGAGGCCTCGGCGGCACACTCAAAACCGGCCGCAGCTTAACCTATCTCAAGGCTGGCAATGAGAACCGCAAGCTCTGCAGCCTCTACCTCTCGTTGATGGACCGCGTCGGCATAAAGCTCGATCGGTTCGGCGATGCCGAAACCCGGCTCACTGATCTCTAGGCCGCCTGCAAATTTCACGCAAGCTTAATGCGCGGGGTAACTGAGCGCGATACCCTATGACTTATGCTCAGAGTCTTTGTTCTACTTGCCTTCAGCCTGTTAACGCTTTCTGCCCAAGCCCCAATCGGGACCATTGCAGGCACTGTCAGCGATGAATCCGGAGCTGTTGTTGTTGGTGCCTCGATCACTGTCACCAACGTGGAGACGGGCCTCAAGCGCGAGCTCAAATCGACTGACGACGGCCAATACAGCGTCGCCGCCTTGCCTGCCGGGCGCTACGAAGTGCGCACCTCCATGGCCGGCTTCCGTCAAACCCTCCGCGAGGCAACCGTTGTCGTCGGTAGTACCACCACAGTAGACATGAAGCTTCAGGTAGGCGCCGTCTCAGAAGTTGTCAGCGTCGATGCCGCAACTTCCCAGATCGCCTACGACAGCCACAAAATCGATGGCGTCATCGGCCGTACCCAAATCGAATCCTTGCCACTCAATGGCCGCAGCTTCCTCCAGTTAGCCTTCCTCGAACCAGGTGTCGGCGTCGGCACACAAAGCCTCGCCCAATACAACGCCCAATTCAGCGTCTCAGTGCTAGGCTCCAGTTCCGGCAAAACCGCCCTCACCGTTGACGGTGGCAACGTACGCAACTCCCTCGAAGGTGGCACCGCGCAAAACTTCTCGCAGGAAGTAGTAGAAGAATTTCAGATCTCCAGCGCAAACTTCGATCTCTCCACCGGCATCGCCGCCAGTGGCGCCATCAATATCGTCTCTCGCTCAGGCGGCAACGCTTTCCATGGCGGCGCTTACCTCTTCTTCCGCGACAACAACATGTCCGCCTACCCGGCATTACGCCGCAACCCCTTTGCTCCAGATCCATTCTTCGCCCGCCGCCAGAGCGGCTTCCTGGTCTCCGGCCCGATCAAGAAAGACAAGCTTTTCTTCTTCTTCAACATGGAGAACAACAACCAGGACGCAGTCGTCACAGTGCAGCCAGACTCCCCCTACTTCGCAACCCTGGCACAAAACGCATCCAACCCCTACGATGCCCGCCAGATTAGCGCCAAGTTCGATTACCGCATCAACCAGCAGCACAATCTCTTCGCCCGCTATTCCCACGATGGCAACAAAGGCTTCGGCCCACGTAGCGGCTCTCCGCTTCCCTCCAACTGGCTCGTCAATCGCAATTGGGCCGACCAGAGCATCATGGGTCTCACCAGCACCTTCCGCTCAACCCTCGTCAACGATTTCCGCTTCGCCTATCAGTATTGGAGCAACCGCAACCTGCATCCCACTTCCAACGAATGCCCCGGCTGCCTTGGCCTCGGCTTACCCGAAATGTCAGTAGTCGGAACCAACGTGCGTTTCGGCAATACCGCCAACGCTCCGCAAGGCCGGGACATGCGCCGCTACAACATCGTCAACAATATGACCTGGCAAAAGGGCAGCCATAGAATGCGCTTCGGAGGCAGTTTCGAGAACTCACCCTTCACCGGCTATTGGGCCTTCGGCGATCCTGCCGCCGGCCAGGTCTGGGGCCCGGACATCATGGTCGCCAACCGCATCCCCCTCGCCGCCTTCGGCTTACCCAATCAGTTCCTCACCAATGCCGATGTTCTCAAGCTGCCACTCGCCGTATTCGCCATCGGCGTAGGCGACCCGTCTCAGCCCCCACCCTACAACAAGGACAAAGCCGGCAACAACCGCCGCTATCACTTCTTCTGGCAGGACACCTTCCGCGTCAACAAGAAGCTCACCCTCAACTACGGCCTCGCCTGGCAGTTTGAATCCACTCTGGTAAACGGCGACCTGAGCAAACCGGCACTCCTCGCTCCGATCATGGAAAGCCTCGAGCCAACCAAACCAACCTACACCAATTGGACTCCCTCTTTTGGCTTCGCCTACAACCCCTTCAAAGACAGCAAGACTGTAATCCGCGGCGGAGGCGGTTTCTATTACGACACAACGGAATTGTCGCAACGCCTCGGCGAACGTGCAGCCATCGGCCCGGTGGGCAACGGCCGCCAGCAGCTAGGCGGGCAAAGCAT
>JAPKYY010000421.1 GCA_026394095.1 Acidobacteriota bacterium
TCAGAATCGTTGGTCAGGCAGGCGAATCAAGATACACTCTCGAGATTCAGTCCGGCTCAACTTCCTACCTCGAGATCAAGTTGCCCCAACGGAATCAGGCTGGGCAACAGGCAACAATATCGGCTTCACGGCTGCAACACAAGACGGCGAAGAGAGCCCAGAAGGAAATCGAAGCGGCTACCAGGGAATTCAAAAAAGGCAACCGCCGGCAAGCAATCGAACATTTGCTCCTCGGAGAAACTTTCGATCCCGACAACTTCGACATTGTCAGCAACCTTGGTGCTCTTTACCTGAAAGAGCGTGATCCTGAAAAGGCCCTTCCCTGGCTAAACAGGGCATGGCATATCGACCCCAACGATGCGCCCAACAACACAAATCTATCTGCCTATTACGCCTACCGGGATGATTATGCAAAAGCAGAAGAATTCGCAGTTGCCAGCCTGAAGACGAATCCGAATTCCACCCACGCACGCTACATGCTTGCGCTTTCGCTACTGAAACAGGGCAAGGATACTGAAAACGCTCGATCTCACCTGAATCAGATTCAAGGTGCATTTGCACCCGCAAAAAATCTATTGCTCTCCATGCAACCAAAGGAATGATAGAGTTTGGATTCTGGTGACGGAATTCAAACGCCTCATTTCGATCCCAATCCTCGCCTTGCTAGTCTGCAGCGCCGGGAACGCCGTTGAAGTGCCACAGGGTACTTTGATGGAGTTACGACTGCTCAACGGTATCCGCTCCTATTCCTCAAAGGCAGGGCAGCCGCTTGAGGCCGTTCTCGTTGCACCAATACTCTTAAATAACGAGGTCGCAGTTCCGGCCGGCGCCAAGATTTTCGGAAAACTGATTGAGGTCAAACGAGTCGGCAGTGGCGTGGTGCATGAGAGAGCATCGATCAAACTCCAATTCGACCGGCTCGAAATGGAAGGCAAACCGGCAATATCGATCGAAACCCGTCTCTTCCAAATCGAGAATTCACGCGAGAAACTCGATGCCAGCGGCAAAGTGCGCGGTATCCGGTCCACCAACACTCCCGGCTTCCGCGCAGCTGGCGTACTCACAGGCCTTGCCGCTGTCGATCCCATTGCCCTGCTCTTTTCAACAGCAGCCTTTGGATCAACACTTCGCTTCAGCGAGCCTGAGATCAATTGGGGCCCAGGAGCTGAATTAATTGTGGAGGTATCGAGGCCCTTCGACTCTCATTTTGAAAAAACGGTGAAAGCCCCCACGATCACTTCCAGCATCCAGGAGCGAGTAGAACTGCAGTCGCTGGTTGAGAGATTACCCAACCGCACTCGTAGAGCAGGCGACAACAAAAAGTCAGACCTGACCAATCTCATCTTCATTGGCAAGCCTGAAGCGGTTGAGAGGGCCTTTGCCGCCGCAGGCTGGGTGCAATCCGCCGAAAAGACTGCATCCACCCGCTATAAATCCTTGAGGGCTTTCGCGGAAACTCAGCCCTTTCAGGAAGCACCAATGTCCGAGCTCCTGCTGGAGAACGAACCCGCCGTGATGACCTTGTCGAAGACGCTCAACACCTTCACGCGGCGACACCACCTGAGAGTCTATTTATGGAAAGAAACTTGGGATGGGATGTCGATCTATCAGGCGGCCGCAACTCACGATACCGACATTGTCGTCTCCTGGCGTCAGCGCACGGTTACCCATGCCATCGATGAACGCATCGACGAAGAGCGTGCCAAAGTGGTCAACGATCTGATCTTCACCGGCTGCGTCGATGGCTCCGAATCGATTGCACGTCCCTGGATACCCGAATTCCTCCAGAACGGAGACGGCCAACCGATCACTACAGATCGTTCGATAGTGGCTCTCCGCCTCAATAATTGCCTCAATCCAAAAGCGATAGGCTCCGACCCTGCCTTTGAGCAAGCTCCTGCTGCCGGCTCTCTTTTTGACCGGGGCTTCCGCCAAACCATGCTCCGCATGAAAAACGATGTGCTTCGCGGCAATCTCATCTGGCAGGGTGCCTCCTGGGCTTATCGGTTTAGCCGCATGCTGAAAAAAGAACAGCTCCAACCAGACCGGCGTTATGAAAGGCAAACCTGGATCGGAGCTGCGCCGGAGCTTGCCGAAGCATCCAAGGCCAATTGGGAAGACGGCAACAGCATGATCGCTCCTGCCGTAGACTTGCCCAAACCAAAGCGAAACAGCCCTTCTCTCATGGCCTCTGACGATTGGGGTATCCCAACCGTAGAACTTGGCTTCTCATTTGGCACATCCCTCTTTTGCAAATCAACCGTTGGAGATGAGGCCTGGATCCTGCCCAGGCATCCGATGACCGGTGGCCAGGTTGCACTCACTGCCGGAAACCAAATCCGGCCGGGTTGGGCAGTTGGCGGAACCGTCACCGTCCATACAAATCGTTGGTTCTCAAACGAACTTGGCTTCCACTACCTCCGTGGCAATTACTTTCTTGGGCTGCACAGAGTGGTCGCCGGAGTGGATGGGGAGATCCCAGGCCTGGTAGAACAGAGAGCCGGTTTGCTTACCAGGCAATTCAGCTACAGCAGCATTGTTCATGCAAGGCCCGTAGAAGCTCGCTTTAGGCCTTACATCGCAGCGGGTCCAGCACTGCAACTCGTCCACTTGACAGATGCGCCATTCCGGTCGAGCAAAGGAATTTATCGCCTGGGCTTGAGCAATGTTGGCCTCTTCAGATCGGCTTACAACTTTGGCAGTGCCCCGCCCCTCGATGGCGGGGGCATCTTCCAGCCAGCCGTTCAATTCGGCGGGGGTCTGAAGTATCGCTACAAGCGCTGCTGGGTTCTGCGTCTCGATTACAGAAGCACAGTCAGCCACCGTCCCAATCTGCTGAAGAAATCCCTGGCTACAATTGTTGATGAAATCACACCAACCCCGAACGACAAGACAAACCATTGGTTCGCACAACAGAAGCTCAGCCTTGGCTTTTCCTTTACGTTCTAACGAACGTTTCCCAGATTGTAAGAATTCGTTAGCACCACGGTCACAGTGTAGCTGCCCAGATTATTCTGCCAGTGCGCATTGTCGTTGATTGCCAACTGCAGCCGGCCTGCACCCACGCCAGACTTACTCGCCTTCTCACCAAAGAACTGCACAGCGCCCTTGGCACCAACTCGCCCAACCAGCGCACCAAAAGGATGGCCGTCCGTCAGGTTCGACTTGTAATTACCGGCAGGTTTCGTAAGGCCATTCGGGCCAGTGGCCCACTGGTCGTCCTTCCAGGAAAGTCTGCTGAAGCCAGCCGCAGTCAACGTCAATTGCGAAGAAGCCGATGAATACAGCCCCGTATCCAGATACTCGATCTGCGTTGAGTGCCGCAGCGAATGAACGTCCATCACACGTGCAATCGACTTCCTCTGTACCGCAAAAAGCCGGATCTTCTCCCACGCGATACTTTGCGTACCCACCTTCAACTCACCCTGCGGCCAAGGCCCACGCATGGGCGTTGCGCCTTCCAGGCGAATCAGACTCGCACTACGATCCGGCTGGTCTGCAATGGAGGGAATGATGCGATCGAAGAGGTTGTACAAAGGCTTCGGCTCATGTTGGTCCGTATCGCGAATGATCTCAAGCAAGGGAGTCAACACAGGCAACCCAATGTGAGTCAATTCTTCAACGGCCGCATCTCGCAACTTGCGATCTTTGCCCTGAATCGTCACGAGGCCCGCGCTGATCGCCTCAGCTTCCTTGGCCGAGGCTGCAGCACCATTGTGCATAGACAGCACCTTCGCAATCGGGTGCGCACCAGCCATCTTGGCGGTAGTGACGCCTTCCACCCACTGTCCGTCGGTAGTCAGTACAAGCACAGTCTGCGCAGCAGGCAACAAGGCCGCCGCAAATAGAAAAGCAACAAAGCTTCGTGTCATTGGTTCTTGATCCAGTTCTCCCAGGAATGATGCTTAGGCCCGGTGTATTGTATGGTGTCGAAGAAAGAGGCGTTGCCATTGAAGCGCGGGTCTCCTTCCTCTTTCAAAATCTTTTCCATGCGGTCTCTCAACCCGCGCATGATTAACGCATAGTCCAGGTTGCGTGCCTGATCTTTGACGCAATCCGGATCGCTCGGCAGATGAAACAATTCTTCTGCGGGCCGCTTGCCAAAATTCAATTTGAAGTAGTCATCGAAGCGGGAAATGATGAAGGTCTTGCTCGGGCTGTCATCGACATCACGATAGCCCGTCTCAGGCATTCCCGCTGGCCAGACATCCGGTGTGTAGTTGCGCACATAAAGAAATTCCTTTGTCCGGATGGCGCGCACTGGATAGCCAGCATCTCGAGGCCGCCCAATGTCATGACGTTCTTTCGCGATCACCATGACATCTCGCGTAGCGTCCACAGTTCCAGACTTGCCGCTTTTGAGAACATCGAGAAAACTCTTGCCTGTCATCGAAGCCGGCGCTTTCACTCCAGCCAGCTCCAGGAAGGTAGGTGCGAAATCGCGAGTATTGATGAAGTCGTCAATCACACGGCCAGGAACAATATTCTTTCCGTAGCGAATTGCCAGCGGAATATGAAACCCATCCTCATAGATCTGCCCCTTCACCCGCGGAAACGGCATCCCGTGATCTGAGGTCACCACAATCATCGTGTTATCCAGCTCACCCGCTCGTTCCAGCGTTTCAATCACCCGCCCCAGATGTTGATCGTTCGACTCCACCTCAAGAGCATAGTCGAGAATGTCAGATTTTATGAGGTTGTTGTCGGGCCAGTAGCTCGGCACTTTCACATCAGCCAGCCGTTTGCCAGCCCGAAGCCCCGAACCCTCCTCATACACGCGATGCGGCTCGGCAGAACCCAGCCAGAAGCAAAACGGTTTGCCCGCCGGCCGCTGCCCAAGAAAATCAGCGAAATTGGCCGCATAGTCGTTACTCGACATTCCTGTGTAGGGCGGCTTGTACGTCATCTTGTTGTAAGCCGGGCCAGCATGATTATGCTTCCAACCCGTGACCTTGAAATCCCCAGGCCCCCATCCCTTGCCTGTCAATCCGACATGATATCCCGCATCTGCGAGGATCGAGGGATAAACAGGGAAGTCGTTAGGAAAGATGCTGTAGTGGCTCACTGCTTCTTTGGTCTGCCAGCTGTTGCGGCCAGTGAGGATAGTAGCCCGGCACGGCGAACACTTCGGATTCGAAGTAAATGCATTAGCAAAGACAACCCCTTCGCGTGCCACCCGGTCAAAGTGTGGTGTCTTCAGCCAGGGCACGCCAAAATAAGACGCATGACGATTCGACCAGTCGTCTGCGATAAAGAAAACGATATTGGGGCGGCGACCGCTCTGCGGGGTAGCAATACTGCAACCAGCCATCAAAGCACCAGAGCTGCGAAGAAAGTTGCGGCGAGAAATTGGCATCTCCAATATCCTATGCCCTAACGCTGAGCACCGAGGTATTCCGAGACCGACCGGTACATGCGGTCCTTGTAGAGCCGTCCGCCGTCTTCAACGGGTGCAGACCAGTTGTGGCTCCACGAATCGCCAGTACTCTTCATGTACTCTGCGATCCGCGCTTCAAGGCGAGGGATCACAAACGCACGGGCCGATTCATCCCCAATCAGATTCTTCCGTTGATAGGGGTCGGCTTCAAGATCAAAGAGCACCCACGGTTTGTCGATATAGCGCGCATACATATAGCGATCCGTGCGAACCCCGCGCCAGCCAGCCGCCGTGCCATCTCCAGCGTAGGGCCCAAAGATCTGGAAGAAGGCATCCTTACGAGTCTTGCTCGTCTTACCCTGCACGGTCTTCGAAAGGTCCAGACCCTGAAAGCCAGCTGGAACATTCACTCCACACAGCCCAAGAGTCGTTGCCGGAATATCAATATGCGAGAAGAGATTATCATTCACTCGTCCCTCTTTCATGAAGCGGGGATAGTGGACAATTCCAGGCACACGAATCGATTCCTCATAAGGCTTCCGCTTCAATCGCAGCCCGTGCGAGCCCAACATGTCCCCGTGATCGGAGAAGAAGAACAGCGCCGTATCTTCGGCATGTCGAGATTGAGCCAGGGCCTTACGCAGCCGCCCGATCTGATCATCCACAGCCGTGCAAGCCGCATAATAGCCAGCCAGATCTTTCCGGCTTACCCCACGCTCTACTTCCTCATAATTCGCTCGCAACCGGATCTTGTTCGGGTCAAAGCGCTTCATATATTCCTCAGGCGCACCATAAGGATCATGAGGCGGCCCCGGTGCCACCATCAGAAAATACGGCTGATCGGAATTCCTCTGCTGGTCAAGAAATTCAAGAGCAAGGTCGGTCCAGCCCTCAGCTTCGAACTTTCCCATCTCAATCGGCTTCGCATCGTCGCGAAAGTACTGCGCCTTGAAATGATCGTGGCTGCATTGATTCGCCGCCCAGTAGTCAAAGCCCAGACGCCGCTCGCCCGGCGGGATAAACACAGGCATCCGGGGCCCACCATCCAAATGCCACTTGCCAATAAACCCCGTGCGATACCCTGCCCCCTTCAGAGCCTTGGCAATGGTGTTCGAATTCTCATTCAGCCGAAGGTCATTCGCGGTCATCCCATTGGCATGGCAGTACTGCCCGGTCATCAAAATCGCCCGCGCAGGGCAACACACCGGCGTATTGGCAACCGTATTGCGAAACTGCAAACCATCTTTGGCTAGCTTGTCGAGATTTGGAGTCTGCGCATTCTCATCCCCCATCGACCCCAGCGCCTGCCCACGCCACTGATCCGGCATGTACCAGATGATGTTCGGTTGTTTCGGCTTCGACTTTGAAAGCAACAACCCCGGGGCACTCCCCAACAATGCACGTCTCGTCAACATGAACTAATTCTCCTTCAGCGGCGGCTGATAGATGCGGATTTTTTCAATATTCGGCTTCGAGCCCTGGGGCGCAATCAAAGTCAGCCGATGCGGCCCATTCTTCAATCCATAAGCAACAGTCTGAACACGATCCCCCGGCCTGACAGGATCTCGAAACTGCGGCAGTGTCGACCATCTTATCTGCCAATCCCCAGGCATCGCGATCTTGTGCAAACCATAAGACCGCTCGACATCATAGTCCGTCGGATCCAGTGTCACCCTCCCGCTCCTGGACACAAAGCGCTCCTTAGAAGAACCAGCACCATCAAATCCAGTGACACTCCCATAGACCTCAAACTGAAATTCCGTACCTGGCGGATTGCGCCCAACCACTTTAAGCACCCACTCCTCTACTTGAAGCGGCTTCTCATGTCCAACCCGCATCACCGTGGGCCAATCAGCATCCCAGGTATTGGTCGGGCGGGAGTGATAGAAAAGCCCCGGCCGCTGCCCATCAATCAAGACATCAAGCGCCGCACCCTGTAATCCCACAACATCCACCCGAGTCCCTTCAAATTCAAGATCCAACCGGCCACCCTTCCATTTAGGTCTAAGCTCTCTCTCCAAACCAGGCAGACCAGCAGACGGGGCAACCAGATACTTCTTCGTGATCTCGGCATAGAGTGCTTCGCCTGCCGCGTTCAAATGAACCGAGTCCCGCAACAGCTCTTTAGGGCTAATCCCACGCTGCTTCAGGTGCTCATGCCACCCACCGCGAATATCCACCAACCCCAGCCCATACTTGGCCGCCAGCTTCGGTAACCACTCGAAGCTATGCCGCTCCTGAAAGTCGAAACTCTTGCGACGGCTCCCGTTGGGATCCTCTTCTCCAGGCAGCCAAACCACATGGTCGCTCTGCAAAAGAATCTCAGCCGTAGTATTCGCTCGAATCCAGCGGATAATCTTCTCGTAGACATCTTCTGAACCATAGTCATGAAATAGGATCAGGTCAGGATGGAAGGGCAAAATGTCAGCCTCCATCGTTCGAATCAGGTATTGTGTCGAATATCCTCCAATCGATCGATTTTCAATCCTCAAGTCCGCGTGCGGATAACGGGCTCGCAAATCTTGGGCGACAGCCCTCCACCAATTCTGCTTTGTAATGGATTGCCCATAGAAGAGAACGCGAACCGTCTTTGCATTTGAAGCAGTACTGGCGGCCATTTGAGACATACTGCGTTCAATATCCTGTCCCGGCCTCAGCCCCTGGCCGCTAACGCCACCAGTTCCAAATAGAGCAATCAATAGTACTTTCAGCACACGAACAAGCTATCACTACAGCAAAATCGCCGCTCAAGCCTGCCCGGATACCAACTTGACACTATTGCGCGAGACCCGCTATAAATGGTTAAGTCCTTTTTTCTCAGAGGACTATCTCAGTCTCAAGGGGTCAACATGAA
>JAPKYY010000854.1 GCA_026394095.1 Acidobacteriota bacterium
CACCCTGAGGCATCTTTACCCACAGGTTCACCCCTTGCTTTGACTTCACCCGCAGCCAGTCCTGCTGCTTCTCAAACACCACCATGCCGGTGTCGGCAGCACCAAACTCTTCTACCTCACCATCGAGCTTCCAACGAAGCATCCGCCTGGCACCACCACCGCCAGCTTGCGCAAAAGCCTCGATACGTTCAGGAGCTTTGCCCATTCCCAACATGCCAAGTCTCTCTTCTGGCTCCTGCGTCAGGGCCAACATCATGGTGAACAAAATCAGTTTCATCTCACTGGACTTGCGGCGTCCAAGCACAATTTCGATCAAGTCGAAAAAAACTCTTGCTTCAATCTGATATTTCTTCTACATTGTAGAAATGTCGGATCGGGAAGGCCTGGGCGAGTTCGAGCACATCATCATCCTTGCGCTACTGCGGCTTGGCGATGACGCCTATGGCATGCGCGTTCGGCAGGAGATCGAGCAGCGAGCCGGGCGTGAAACTTCGATTGGGGCAGTCTATTCGACCCTCGACCGACTGGAGACCAAAGGGCTGGTGGAATCCTTCACGGGCGAGGCAACAGCAGAGCGGGGCGGGCGTGCCAAGCGAATTTTCAAGGCAACAAGCAAGGGCATACATGCACTTGAGAGATCGCAGCAGGCACTGATGAATATGATGGAAGGGCTCACATGGAAAGCCTGATCCACTTTCTGCTCGGACCTCAACTTGCCGAAGAGATCCTCGGGGACCTCGAAGAAGAATCCTTGCTTCGGGGCAGCAATTGGCGGCGGCGCCAGTTGCTGCTGTCAGTGCTTCCCCTGCTAGGCTTGCGCCTGCGTCACTTCCACATTGAAGAACGAATCCTGCTTGCTTCCGGTCTCTTTCTGTTACCAGTGCGCGCTATCGATCTGCTCTGGGCCTTTGTTCTATCTCAAGTACCGCTCAAGGTGGATTTGATCCGGCCCACTGATCATTTGCTCTTTACGCTGGCCCTGGCTCTGGCCTGCGCTTTTGTTTGCTCTCTATACCGCCAGGGTATGGGGATATGGCTTGGGGTCGCGGCTCTGATTGCTCTCGGCACGATTCCTGCCCAGCTTCCTCTTTGGTACTGGCTCCTTTTGCCAGCACTATGTTTCGCAGTTGTAAAAGCAGTGGATTCCCGAAGGAGAACATCATGAAGATCCTCAAATACGCAAGCCTCGGCTTTGCCGGCATCCTGTTCACAGCGGTTGCCATCCTGTTCATCCTGGCCAATCGAGAAGGTGCCAACAAGATGAGCGTTTCAATCGAAATCAACAAATCCCCAACCGAGCTCTGGCCCTGGCTCGAAGAGCCTGAGAAGATCAAGCAATGGGTCGGATGGGTTGTTGAGATCAAGCCCCTCACACCCGGCAAGCAGGGTGTGGGCGCTAAAGCGCACTGGGTAATGGAGGATCGAAACAACGGCGGTGCCCGCGTGGAGATGGACGACGAGGTGATTGAATATGTCCCGCTCAAGAAAATCGTTACGCGCCTAGCAGCCTCAGAAAGTTTCACTGGCGAGAGCAGTTTCGTAGTGGAAGACCTTGGCGGCAAAAGCAGATTGACTTCAACCGGCCGCTACGATTTTGGCAGCCCTTTCGTCAAGCTGCTGACGACGCTGGTTATGTCTTCAGCTGGCGACAAGTTGAAAGAAGACATGATGCGGCTTAAGGGGCTTGTCGAAAAGCGATAGCATAACGGTGGAGGTATCTGCTCCCCATGTCTTCGCAGATCAATAGACGCTTCTTCTTTTACGGACCGCTCCTTGCTGGCGCAGTCCCCGCCGCTGGCTTTGGCAGTGCGGCTTCTCTCAAAATGCTGGGCTACAAAAGCCCGAACGAAAAACTGAACATCGCCGCCATTGGCTCGGGTGGCAAGGGCCACAGCGACATCCAGGGTTGCATCAGTGAAAACATCGTCGCCCTTTGCGACGTTGATGAAAAACGCGCCGAGCGCGCCTTCAAGCAGTTCGACAAAGCAACCAAGTACAAAGACTACCGAAAGATGCTCGACGAGCAGTCCAAGAACATCGACGCCGTCATCGTCTCAACTCCTGACCACATGCACGCCACCACGGCAATCGCCGCGATGGAACGCGGCAAGCATGTCTACTGCCAGAAGCCCCTTACGCGTACCGTATGGGAAGCCCGGCAGATGCGTGAAGTAGCCAACAAGTTTGGTGTCGCTACGCAGATGGGCAATCAGGGTTATTCAAACGAGGGCACCCGTCAGGTTGCAGAAATCGTCTGGGCCGGCGAACTTGGCCAGGTAAAAGAAGTCCATGCCTGGACCGACCGCCCCTGGTGGCCACAAGGCACCACTGAAATCCCTGCACCCACTGAAGTGCCTAACACGCTTGAATGGGACCTCTGGCTCGGCTCTGCCGACAAGCGTCCTTTCACCACGGGTGGGCCAGACTTCAAGTCGCCCTATGGCGGTTTCTATCAGCCCTTCAACTGGCGCGGCTTCTTCGACTTCGGTTGCGGCGCACTCGGCGATATGGCTTGCCACATCCTGGGCGCTCCCAACATGGCACTCAAGCTCGGTTCGCCCACTAGCGTGGAATGCATTATGAAGGAAGGCGTTTCGAGCTTCCAGTTCCCCAAGAAGTCGATCACCAAGTTCTCCTTCCCTGCCCGCGGCAACATGGGCCCGGTAAACATCTTCTGGCATGACGGCCTGAAGGAAAGCCCGAAGATCGAAGGCGTACCAACAGACGAATGGCTTGGCGATCTGCCAAACCGTCCGCGTCGTCAGGGCCAGGCTCCGGCAGCCCCAGCACGCGAACCCGGCTACAACGGCATGGTTGGCCGCGTATTCAACTACGAAGCCTTCCAGGCTCTCAAGTCGGATTCGGAAGTGCGCCCGGCCTCGCCCAATGGCAGCCTCTTCATCGGCGATAAGGGTATCCTCACCACCGGTACCTACGGCGAAGGCACCCGCCTGCTGCCAACCAACAAGATGGCCGACTTCAAGATGCCTGAGCCGCTGCTCACCCGTTCACCCGGTCACTATCGTGACTGGATCCGCGCCTGCAAAGGCGGCGATGCATCGTGCTCGAACTTCAACGTGGCTTCGCCCTTCGTGGAGTGGATGCTCCTGGGCGTCATTGCATTGCGGGTCGAAGGCAAGCTCGAATGGGATGCGACAAAGATGCGCTTCACCAATAACAATGAGGCGAATCAGTTCCTCAAACCGAGGCTCCGCAAGGGCTTCACCATCAGCTAGTAATCACAAGGGCGCTCGAAAGAGCGCCCTTTCACTCAAGAACCCTTATGAAATTCCTTTTGAGTGTTGTCCTCTTCTCGTTAGTCCTCTCCGCACAAAAGCGCCCCAAGATTCTAGGCGTCTCGCACATCGCGCTCTTCGTCCACGACATCGAAAAATCACGCGAATACTATCGCGACCTCCTCGGATACAAAGAAGTCTTCCAGCTCGACAACCCCAACGGCACCCTGTCCCTCACCTTCGTCAAAGTCAACGACCGCCAGTACATCGAACTCTTCCCGGAGAAAGCACCGAACACAGACCGCCTCAACCACATTTCGATTGAAGTTGACGACGCTGAAGCCATGCGCCTCTACCTCGCATCGAAAGGCATCAAGGTGCCTGACAAGGTCGGTAAAGGCCGCGTCAAGAATTCCAATTTCAACGTCAAAGACGCCGAAGGCCATACGCTTGAAATCGTCCAATACGAACCCGACGGCTGGACCATTCGTGACAAGGGCAAAGCAATCGATGGCCCTCGCATCTCCACACGCATGCCGCATCTCGGAATCCTTGTTGGAGCCCTAGAACCACAGCTCAAGTTTTACCGGGACATCCTCGGCTTTGAAGAAACCTGGCGCGGCAGCCGCGACGGCAAGGTATTGAACTGGGTCAATCTGAAGGTTCCCGATGGCGATGACTATCTGGAATTCATGCTCTACGATGAGAAGCCGGCACCAACCGCACGTGGCACTCAGCACCACATATGTCTTGAGGGTGCTGACATCGATAAATCACTCGCAGATCTGAAGAGCCGTCCAGCCGCGAAAAACTATACGAAGCCGCTTGAGATCCGCACTGGCATCAACCGGCGGCGGCAGCTCAACCTCTACGATCCCGATGGCACCCGCACAGAGTTGATGGAGCCAAACACGGTTGACGGAAAAAAGGTTCTTTCCTCGCC
>JAPKYY010000506.1 GCA_026394095.1 Acidobacteriota bacterium
GGGTCATTCGCCGGATTCGCCTGAAAGGTAGCGTTTGATCCAGGCGTGGGCGAGGCGTTGCTCGCGGCCGAGAGTGGTGATAGAGATGTCGAGGGCCTCGGCGGTTTCTTCGAGGCTCATGCCGCCGAAGTAGCGCATCTCGATGACCTGGGATTTGCGGGGATCGAATTTGGCTAGTTCGGTGAGGGCATCGTCGAGGTCGACGAGGAGAGAGGGTTTTGAGGTGTCGGCGGTGAGGGCTTCGTCGAGGGAGAAGTTGATGTCGCCTCCACCGCGTTTGGCGCGGTGTTTGGTGCGGGCGTGATCGACGAGGATGTTGCGCATGAGGTGGGCGGCGATGCCGAAGAAGTGGGCGCGGCTTTGCCAGTTTTGATCGCGTTGCTGGGCGAGGCGCAGGTAGGCTTCGTGGAGGAGGGCGGTGGGCTGGAGGGTTTGGGCGTTGGATTCTTTAGCGAGGAATTTGGCGGCGAGGCGGCGGAGTTCGTCGTAGACGATGGGGGTGATGGCGGCGAGGGCGGAGGGGTCGCCGGAGCGCCATTGCTGGAGGAGGACGGTGATGGGTTGAGGCTCTTGGGCGGCCATGGGACTGCTTATTATTATGGCTTGAGCTCGGCTTCAGGAGATCTAGAGAGCAGTCCTCGGGCGAGTAAGGCTGGTTTCCTCCCGCACAATTGCATTCATAGCGCCGTGACGGGCGGCACGAGGCGTATCTGGCCCGCTCAAAAATGTATATAAGGCCAGGCCTTGCTCGCGCTTGCCCGCGGAGAGCAAGCGTTCGGCGCAGGTGAGCCCTGCGTCTGCGACAACGATCTTCATCATTCCTGTCGCTTTGGGTAGTAAGGCCTGCAAGGCGCTTGCAGATTCTGATGTCCCGATATTGCCGATTGCCGCAACCGCGGCCTGCGCAACACTGGCATCCGTACTTCGCATCAGCTTGATCAATGCCGGCAGGGCCAGCACATCTCTCCGTTTACCGATCGACCCAATGACTCCAATGAGCAAGTTGCCCTTCAACCTGGAGAGCGCGCTACGCAACGCCTCGTCCGCCGCGGGAACGTGCATCGGTTCGAGGCCGTAACGTGCGTAAGTGCCAAGCTTGTCGTCGCCAAGGAGGGCGGCCAGAGCCGGGATTGCCGCAGTGGCCCCTAATTCTCCGGCCCGCTGGCAAGCTTTGGCCTTTTGAAATTCGCTGCTCACATCGGTGAGGATCTTCAGCAATCCCTGGGAGTCGAGTTTGGAGATGTCGCCTTCCTGGAGTTGCGGGGGCGCTACAGGAGGCTTGGGCTTTGCCGGCGCGGGTGTGGTGGCATTGGTTTGTGGCATTGTATGGTTCCTCGATGTACTCAAATACGCCAAGGTTCACGGATGGCCCGTGAACGCATCCGGTTGGCAATCTCATCGTTGGTAAATTCGCGTTTTTCGACACTCCAACTCAGAGTTTTGCCTCGCTGGAATGCGATGAAGGCAGCGTGACAGGTTACATGCGAGTTTGCCGCCGCAGATGCGTTTGCGCTGGGAGTGGTGCGGGTACGCACACAGGTGACGAACTCGCGCATGTGGTTTTCAAGAGCCATGGCGGCTGCTTCAGTCGGACGTAGCAGCGGCTTGATGTTGCTTGAAGCTTCGATCTTGGTCTTGTCACCTGTCTCTACCCAGCCCAGGTCACCCTCGATCCGGAAGCTGCAGGAGCCGGTGTCGAGCGCGCCATCCCAGGCGTTATCGCGCATGACAAGTTTGACCCCGTTGGCGTAGACGCAGTTGACGCTGTAGGGGCCGGTGTTGCCGCCAACAGGCTCGTACTCGATTGGCTGCGTTTCGTCCAGGTTTGCAGCCCAGTGGCACAAATCCACTGTGTGCGACCCCCACTCCAGAATGCCGCCGCCATGAAAATCATAATAGTTGCGCCAGCCACCCTGCACATAGGACGGATGGTAGGGTCGCCAGGGAGCGGGGCCCAGCCAGCGATCCCAATCGAGCAAGCCATTCGGTGGCAACTCCTGCCCTTCCAGCCAATCACGGCTTGGCAGGGGAGGCCAGTTTGCAGAAGGCCCTACATTGGCGTACAGGGCCTTCAGCTTTCCTAATGCGCCCGACTGAAGGAGCTCGCGACAGAGCTTAAAGTTCGCGCCATTGCGCCGTTGGCAACCAGCCTGATACAAGCGGTTGTAGCGGCGAAACGTTTCAGCCAGCGCCCAACTTTCTTCGATCGACATTGAGCACGGCTTCTCGCAATAGACATCCTTGCCGTGCTGTGCGGCGATGATTGAAAGCGGAGTATGCCAGCGGTCGCCTGTCGCGATCAGCACCGCGTCAATGTCTGTCCGAGCGAGTAATTCGAACTGGTCAGAATACATTTTGCAGTCGCGATTGCCGTAGGCTTGATCCACAGTTGACTTAATGGTTTCGCGTCGCTCATTGCGCACATCGCAGATAGCCAGAAATTTCGCATCCTGAAACTTAAGAATTTTGCTTAGGTCGTGAGCCCCTCGCGAACCGATGCCGATTCCGCCCATAACGACTTTGTCGCTGGGCGCAACATTACCGCTCCTCTGACCCAAGACGTAGCTTGGGACGATCATCGGGGCGATAGAACTCTTTAGAACCTGGCGTCTGGTTGTCATAAACAATTTCTCCGTTTCATGACCACTAAAGTCAGGAGCATATCGCATTTCATAGGGGATTCCAATCCCTATCCAAGGGATTGCGTCCAGAGTAGAGCAACGGACCAGTTCTGCCTAAGCGATGATGTCGTGGACTACGTTGCCGGCTACGTCGGTAATCAAGCAGACGAGTTGATGGTAGACGATGGGAGTGATGGCGGCGAGGGCGGTGGGGTCGCCGGAACTCCAATGCTGGAGCAGGAGGGTGATGGATTGGGGCTCTTGGGCGGCCATGGGGCTGCTTTTATTATGGCGCGGGTGGGAAAGCCAATCGCCAATTGAAGTCTTCCGGCTCAAAGTCAGGATGCTCTTCGAGGATTTTTGAATCCGGGATGCCTGCGGCCAGCAGGCGGCAGATTGTTGCACCCGGTATGCGGAGGTCAATACAAGGAACATCTCTAATCTGGCTTGATCTTGGAGTAATCCGCGACGAGTTGGAAATGATGCTATTCCTGAGATATCAAAGATGCTACTTCCGGCTACAATTCTTAATTTTGCGAACTGGTGACCTGCTCCCCGTAAACGCCACCAATTGAAACTAGAGAGCTCCTAATAATGTAGAAGGAAGGAGCTTTGGAGATGAAGAAGAGCCGGTACACAGAAGAGCAAGTGATCGGAGCGGTCAAGCAGATGGAGGCAGGGCGCAAGGCCAAAGAGCTTGCGCGG
>JAPKYY010001071.1 GCA_026394095.1 Acidobacteriota bacterium
TGCAGGTGGCCATCCACCAGGTAATCTACGTGGTCCCCGTGCGGTACCGCTTCGTGCCCGCAACCTGCCCCATGCACGTGCCCGGCTTCGTGCCCGCTGCATTCATGTCCGCTCGTGCAATCGGCCGGATTCTTCGCCGTCACCGGCAAAACATGCTCGTCAAAGTGCCCTTCATGCGGATGATGCAGATGCCCGTCGTGCAAATAGTCGACGTGCCCTTCATGCTGAATCGCCGTATGCCCGCACCCGGGCCCGTGGATGTGCGAATGATCTTCGTGTACGTGATGTTCCATATCTATTCCTTCCCTTTCGTTACTTTTTTGGTTACCCCAACCGGCACAGCCTTTTCCGTCGAATGTGCCAGCGCATTAAATACCAGCCCAGCAACATGCTGATCGGCCAGTGAATAAAGAATATGTTTTCCCTGCCGGCGTCTCACCAGCAGATTCTCGCTGCGTAAAACCCGCAAACGTTGCGAAATCGTCGATAGCTCTTCGCGCGTCGCAGCCGCAATCTCGCTCACACAGGCTTCCCCATGCGATAGCATCGCCAGCGTACGAAGCCGCGATGGGTCACCCATTGCCCGGAAAATCCGCGCAGCCGCCTCAATCGACGCCTCGTCTACCGGAGGCGCCAGCCGCCTCCGATGCTCCGGGTCATTCGGTGCGCAGGCCTCTTCACTCTTGATTTCTGATTTCACTTGAATAACTGTTCAACTGAATCGTATCACAATTCACCGCCAATGCAAGTCTCAGTCGCATAATTCAGCTCCACTCACCCATCAAAACTTTGGATAGACAAGGCCCTCGAAAGTGCGAAAGACTTGAGGAGCAATGATTGCGAAGTCTGACGTAGAAACAGTATTAGAATGCTACGTTCGCATTTATTTCGCCTGCCACGCCCGCAGCGTATCCGATCCCAAGAAGCGATCTGCGATCAGCCCTAACCAGGCAAACGTTCTGGAATACCTCGATAAAGAGGATGGCATCACCGTCCTCGATTTAGCCCGCCACATGGGCGTTGCCCCTTCAACGATGTCTCTCATGCTCGATCGCCTCGAGCGCGGTGTCTTCATACTGCGCAGAAAAGACCCCAACGACGGCCGTCGCACCATGATCGTTCTCACCAGCGATGGCGAACGAGTCAAACGCAAACAAAAGGTCCTCGAACCAGACCTGATTGCTGCCATGCTCAACCGCCTCTCCAGCACACGCCGTAAAGAAGCGATTGCCGGCCTGCGCACCCTCACCGAAGCCGCAGATGAACTCGTCGGCAGTGAGATGTTCCGCGAGCTCGTCCGCCGCTAGCGGTCTGAAACTCCAGCAATAAAACCCGCCACCAAACGTTGTATCTCAGCAGGTGGCAAATTGTAGCGCGCATTGCTATCCGGCAAACCCATATTCCCGCTGATCACAAAAGCGCGGATCCCCGCCTTGGCCAAAATCTTTGCCTGCGCAATGCTCAACCCGCCCACCACCTGCACCGGCACAGCCTTGCCAACCTTCGCGTAAACAGCCCGCGCCACATCACCCAGATAGTCATCCTCAATCAGCTTCGGATTCGCCCGCCGCCCGTCAGACTGCAAATGGATCCCCACAGCATCCACCCCAGCCTCCACCATCTGCTGGGCCACCTCCACCGCCCGTGCCGCCGGGCCCTGCTGCGGCACCATGATGTCAGCAAAAACAAGCCTCGGCACCTCAGCTCCAGCCCGGCGGAACTCATCGCGTACAGCGCAAATCGCTTTCGCAGTATCCACCCCAGCCATAGCCAGAAAATCCACGATATTGCCACCACCTGCAAAGACGCTACGCGCCTCCCCGCCACCCCCGTCCATCGTCTTCATATCGGCCAGCAACAGCGCCTCAGGAAACCGCTTGCGAAACGCTGGCACAACATTCGCCACACCCTGCGTCTTCAGCAGCGGCGTCCCCATCTCGACAATATCCACCCCACCAGCCAGCCCCGCACTAGCTACCGACAAACCCAGATCCAGCGTCCCCACATCCACCGAAAGCTGAAACGAAAGCCGTGTCCGAAACCGCTCCACCACTCGCGCCGAACTCGCATGCTGCTGCCCCAAGGCCACACCAGACGCCATCGCCGCAATCATGGCACCGCCAGCAAGATTGAGAATCGATCGCCGGTTGTGTTGCCCTTCGCAAGTCACTTTTGCCTTCTGATCCATTTTCCCAACTCCCCTCAAATTTTTGTCTCAGTCATCTGCCGGTTAAACTCCCCAGAACGCCCCCGCGCCACTGTCAGCGTCTCCCAGGCCCCACTCTTGAAGTGCTTTGCCAGCAGCACAATCTGCCCGCAGTGATAACTGCAATGAGTCAGATTACGATTCACCGCCTGCATCACTGAATGCGCCTCTCCACGAATCATCACCGTCCGCCCCAAATCCGCATCCGTCAACGGCTCAAGAGCCTCAAACAAACATTTCCAGCCCGCCTCCCCCAAGCCCAACAACGCCTCGCGACTCTCCGGCGGCCCCTCAAACTCGCTGTCCCGGTCCCGGTCCGGTTTCTCACCATCCGTAGTCAAAAAGTCAGTCCACCGCGAACGCATATTCCCCGCCATATGCTTCACAATCAACCCAATCGAATTCAGCGCCTCATCCAGTGTCAACACAAGCTGTTCATCACTAATCTGAGCGATCGCCCGCTCGGCCTGCT
>JAPKYY010000118.1 GCA_026394095.1 Acidobacteriota bacterium
GTATCGAGGCGAACCTAAGGGCGCTTGGGCCAGTAGCCGTCGCGGGTTTGGACTGTAAGGCCCTTTTGTTTTGTGGTGAGCTGGATCTTGCGGAAGGCTGGGTAGCCGACGGGGATGTCTGATACGTAGCCGATGCTGTACTGGCTTCTGAGCTCTTGCTCGATGGCGGCGAAGATCTGATCGATCGATAGCTTTTTGGTGACTTCGAAGGCGCCGGCGCCGGTTTCCTTAGAGAGGCGGCTCATTACGGCACGGCCGTTGGGGACGCCGAAGCCTCCGCTGTAGAAGCTGGAATCGGTGAAGTAGATCGTGTAGACGAGGGTGTCGGCGCGAAGGGCGGCTTCGATTGCCATGGGGAGGGTGTGGTCACTTGAGGAATCGACTCCGTCTGAGAGGACGATCAGGGCTTTGCGGCCGGATTCCATTTTCATGAGCTCGGCACCGGAGGCTACGGCGTCGAAGAGGGAAGTGCCGGAGCCGCCTGAGGCGCGGAGTTCTTTGCGGGTGGGGGTGTCGATATCGTTGAGTGTGGTTTCGAGTTGAGAGCGGCTGGTGCTGAAGCCGAGGCGGACTCGGGCGAGGGTGTCGAACTGGATGAGGAAGATCTTGTCGAGCTTTTCTCTCAGAACGGTATCGAGGAAACGATAGGCGGCAGCGCGTTCTGCCGGGATTACTTTCTCCTGGCTCATGCTGGTGTCAATCAGGAGGCCGAGGCGGAGCGGGAGGTCGGATTGCTGCGCGAAGTAGGTGATTTTTTGGGTTTGTTAGTTTCGGAAAGCAGAAAATCTTCCTGCTTGAGGGTCTGGATGAGGTTGCCCTGCTTGTCGCGGACGGTGGCGAGGAGATTGATGACGTTGACGCCGGTAGAGAAGGTAACGTCTTGCGCGAGGAGGGCCGAGGATTGGAAGAGGAGGGCGCGGCGGGACAACATCTGCCTCTATGATGCCTGAACGAGTTTGGAGGGAAACGTAAAGAATTCTTTTCATGCATACTGGTGGCCAAGAGGATGCAAGATTGAAGCGAACTATTCAAGTGCGAATCAGCAAAGGAGACAAGCTCTTTGTCGCTGAATGTCTGGATTTGCCTGTAGTCACTCAGGCTGCGACATTGGACGATCTGGCCAAGAATATCCAAGAGGCAATTCACCTTTACCTCGATGGGGAAGATCTTGCTGAGTTGGGTTTTTGTGCGGACTCAACCATTGTTGCGACGATGCAGATGGGAACTGTCGCTTAAGCAAGGGCTCTGACTGTACTGCCGAAACACTACCCGAGTTTGAGAAGATTAGGTTGGAACATGCTCCGCGGACTCACAGTTGCGGCTCTTGCGCTTGGCCTTGCCGGTTGGGGGGCGGGGGCGACGAAGAAGACTGCGGTGAGAAAGTCTGTGAGTGCGGCGGCTGCCAAGACCAAGAAGAAGACCGTTGCGGCCAAAAGGCGGGTGGTTGCGCCCAAAGCTCCTGTGGTGAGCGCCAAGGTGAAGGAAGCGTCGAAGGAATATGTCGCCGACGCGATGGATGCCATTGCAGCGGCTGCAGTCGAGAATTCTGCGGCACTGGTACCTTTCTTTGAGCAGCTCTGGCAACTGGAACAGAGCGGTGGGGCGCCGAAGACTTTGCATGTGTTGCAGTACGGAGACTCCCATACAGCCAGTGATGACTGGGCCAACCAGTTGCGGACGATGTTTCAATTGCGCTTTGGCAATGGGGGCGCCGGGTACAGCGTGGCGGGGCGGCCCTTTCAGGGTTATCGCCGGTTTGATGTGAAGACATGGCAGAGCCCACGCTGGGAGACCGAAGGTTTGCTGACCAAAGGGACTGACGGGTATTACGGGTTGGGTGGGACTTCGATCACCAGCGAGCGGGCCGGCGAGATGATTTATCTCGATGCGGATGGGGACAAGGCTGAGCTGTATTTTCTGAAGCAGCCGGGTGGCGGGAGTTTTCGGGTTTTTGTGGATGGGGCTGAGGTGGCGACGGTGGACACGAACGGGCCGCTTGGGCCCGGGTATTGGAACATGAGCGTGCCTGAGGGTTTGAAGCGGTTTACGGTTGAGACGGTGAGTAGTGCGCCGGTGAAGCTGTTTGGATGGGTGACCGAACGCAATCGCGGATTGACCTGGGAGACGCTCGGGATCAATGGTGCGCAGGCGAATGTGAGTTTGCGCTGGGAAGAGGGGCAACTGCGTGAGCATTTGGAGAAACGAAATCCGGGGCTGATTGTCTTTGCCTATGGAACCAATGAGGCCGGACAGAGAGACTGGACCGCAGAATCGTACCGGGCGATGTTTCGGGAAGTGTTATTGCGATACCGGGCGATGGCACCGGGAGCGAGCTTTTTGATCGTAGGCCCGCCAGACCGGGCGCAGCGGATAAACCGCGTGTGGGGCCCACTGCCGAAGCTGGACATGATTAGCGAGGTGCAGCGCGAGGTTGCACTGGAGGTTGGTGCTGCGTTCTGGGATCTGCGTGAGCGGATGGGCGGCAATGGCGCGATGAAGCGCTGGGTTTATGCCGGGTTTGCGCAGGGTGATTTTGTGCACCTGACAGGCCCTGGCTACCGGCTGGTAGGTGAGACGCTGTATAAGGACCTGATCGCACACTACGAAGAATTCAGGAAGATCCGTCAGAAGATCTTCAGCGAGGGGAATGGAAACAACGATGAAGCAAAAGAGAATTACTGAGATCCTGTCTGAGATTGCAGGTAAGCCGATTAACATCGGAACCGATGAGAGCCTGTTTGACAGCGGGCTGCTGGACAGCTTTGGGCTAACCGATTTGATTACCAAGCTTGAGAAGGAATACGACATCAGTGTTCCGGATGGGGATTTGAATCCTCGCAAGTTCGACACGATCGACCGCATCACAGAGTACGTGGAGGCGAGAACTTAAGCGATGGCGTTTTTGCGCGGGTTTGGGAAGTATCTGCCCGAGCGAGTGGTTGACAATGTCGAGATGGGGGCACTGCTCGGGGCAGAGCCCGACTGGATACGCGAGATGTCTGGCATCGAGACGCGCCGCTTTGCGCGTGAGGATGAGAGTGTGGCCTCGATGGCTGTTGCTGCCGGAGTCGATGCTCTCGCAAGGAGTGGTGTGGCAGCGTCGGAGCTGGGGCTGATTCTTGTGTCGAGCGGGAGCGGGGAGCGACGATTCCCGGGGCCGGCGAGCGAGGTGCAGTTTCGGCTGGGCGCGCCGCAGGCTGTAGCAATGGATGTGCCGATGGCGAGCGCCGGGGCACTTTTTGCAATGGCGATGGCTTCAGAGTGGGCTCCCCGGGTGGGTAAGGTGCTGGTGGTGGCGGCGGAGAAGATGAGTGTGCCGGTGATGACCGAGCCCCGGGAGAAGGGCACGGCGATGCTGTTTGGGGATGGGGCCGGGGCTTGTGTTGTCGATCGCGATCAGGGCTTTGCGCGGATGGTAGATTTTGAGCTGGGCACGGATGGGTCTGCTGCGGGCGAGTTGAAGCTGGATTTTGGGTCGCCGGTGCATATGAATGGGCGGATGGTGATTATGCATGCGGCGCGCAAGGTGCCAGCGGCTATTGCTACTTTGCTCGGGCGACGAGGAGTGGCGCCGGCCGATGTGCGTGTGTTCTTGATGCATCAGGCGAATGCGAATTTGCTGGCGAAGATTGCGCAGACGGTGGGCGTGGATGTATCGAAGTTTTATAGCAACATTGCGCGCTACGGGAATACGAGTTCTGCGTCGATGTTGATTGCAGCGAGCGAGTGGGATGGAGGCTGGGACGGGCCTGTTGTGTTTGCGGCCTTTGGAGCGGGTTTTCAATGGGGAGCGATGATGGTGGAAGGAGCATAAAGATGCCAGAACTGATTGCAGGGCCTACGACGATTCCGGTGCCAGGTGGCAAGCGGATTGATGAATATGTAGGCAGGGTGAACACGAAGGAAGAACGCCTGAGTGTGGCGCATATGCGCAGCCCGAGCGGGTGGAGCGAGCCAGGACAGACACCGCAGTTTGACGAATGGACAGTGGTGTTGCGCGGGACGATGCGCGTAGAGCACAAAGACGGCGTTATGGAAGTAAACGCCGGGCAGGCCGTGAAGACGCTGGCTGGCGAATGGATTCGTTATTCCACGCCGGGTGCGGAGGGTTGTGAGTATATTGCGATCTGTCTGCCAGCCTTCAGCATCGACACTGTTCTTCGAGATGAGTAGAGTGGAAGCATGAAGCAAAAGCTGCTGTACGGTCTCGGCGCGTTATCGCTGACAGTGCTGGTGGGCCTGCTGGTATGGCAGGGCAGCTTCAGCCTGGGCGATGTTACGCCCGATGGGCCGCAGCAGGTTACGATTTTCTGGGCCGTTTCGACACTGGTGTTTTTGCTGACGGTGTTGATCGGGTTTCTACTCTTTCGCAGCTTCATCAAGATTTTTCTCGAGCGGCAGCAGAACCGTGAGGGGTCGCGGTTGCGCACCAAGATGCTGGTGGCCGCGCTTGGGATTACGATTCTGCCGGTGTTTTTCTTTGCCGTGTTCAGTGTTTATGTGTTGAACCGTAATCTGGACAAGTGGTTTAGCCGGCCGGCTGTGAATGCCAATACAACGTTGGTGGGCATGACGATGGCGCTCGAGCGTGGGGCTGAGGGTGAGGCGAAGGCGCAGGCAGAGTTGCTGGCAAGCCGGCCTGAAGTGGCAGAGTATGCGCGGGGGAATAAGAGCCTGAAGCCGGTGTTGCAGCAGTTTTGTGTGGCAAAAGAAATTGCCGAGGCGCAACTGGAGGCCAAAGACGGCGGGCGACTACCGCTCTGTTCGACGAATCGAACATCGACACGATTTCCGATGGGTAAGGCAGTGATTGAGGGAGGGCTGGGGACGGTTTGGGTGAGGGGGCATCTGGAGGCGAATGCCGAAAACGAGCACCAGAAGCTGCTGGATAGTATTGCTCAATATGACCAGTTGAAGGTGAGCCGCAAGGAGCTTTGGCAGTTCTATCTGTTGCTGCTGGCGCTGCTTTGTTTGTTTATTCTGTTTCTGTCTACCTGGGCTGTATTGCTGCTGGCGCGGCAGATCAGCTTGCCGATTGCGGCATTGCTGAAGGGTGCAGAAGAGGTGCGTAAGGGCAATCTTGCTTATCGCGTCGAGACCAATGCGACTGATGAGCTGGCGACGCTGGTACGCGGCTTCAACAACATGACGCAGGGGCTTGAGGCAAACGATAAGGAGCTGGAGAGAAGACGCAGATTTACAGAAGCGATTCTTGAAAATATTCCTACTGGTGTGGTGTCGGTGAGTGGTGAGGGTCGCGTGCTGCGGGTGAATCGCGCGATGCGGCAGATCATTCCCGAGATCGAAGCAGAGCAGACTTTGCGCCTCGATGATTTGTTTCCGAAAGAGGAAGCGGCCGAGTTGCGGTACATGATGAAGCGGGCGCGGCGCACCGGCATTGCGATGCGGCAGTTTGATTTTGTGAAAGAAGGCCGGCGACTGCACCTGGGTGTGACGGTGTCGACGGTAGAAGAGAATCCGGGTTCGCCGTTTGTGCTGGTGATCGAAGATACGAGCGAACTGTTGCGCGCGCAGAAGCAGGCAGCCTGGCATGAGGTGGCGCGGCGTGTGGCACATGAGATCAAGAATCCGCTGACTCCAATTGCGTTGAGTGCTGAACGGATTGCACGGCAACTGGACAAGGTGGCGATTGCGCCGGAGAATGCGCGGATCTTGCGGGAGTGCTCACAAATGATCAGCCGCGAGGTAGAGAGTGTGCGGGCGCTGGTGGATGAGTTCTCGCAATTTGCGAGGTTTCCGGCGGCGCAGATGGTACCTCTGTCGCTGAATACGGTTGTTGAGAATGCGATGCAGGTTTTTGCGGGCAGGCTGGAGGGGATTGAGGTTCGAGTCGTGCTGGGGCCTTCATTGCCGCTGGTAAATATAGATGCCGAACAGTTGAAACGAGTGGTGGTGAATCTGGTGGACAATGCGGCCGAGGCGATGCAGGATGCGCTGGTGAAGCGGCTTTATGTGGGAACGCATGATTTGGGTAACGAAAGTGTAGAGTTGGTGGTCTCCGACAGTGGTGGAGGAGTATCGGCCGATGATCGAGAGAAATTGTTTTTGCCTTATTTTTCGACCAAGGGTCGGGGTACGGGATTGGGGCTGGCCATCGTGAACCATATCTTGAGCGAACATCATGCACAGATTCGTGTTGAGGATAATCAGCCGACCGGGGCGCGGTTTGTAGTGGAGATTCCGGCCTGGACGGCACCGGAAGCCGATGCGCCCGTTGAGATACAAGTGGAGGCGCGGGCTTGAAGCATATACAGATTCTGGTAGTGGACGACGAGCAGGGGATTCAGGAGTCGCTGCGCGGCGTGCTTGAGGACGAAGGTTTTAGCGTACATGCGGTGGGGCGGGGCGAAGACGCGCTGGCCGAATTGCAGAAGCGCAGCTATGAAGTGGTGTTGCTGGATGTCTGGCTGCCAGGAATTGATGGGCTGGAGACGCTGGAGCGGATTCAGAAGATGCCTCTGGCCGAGCGACCGAATGTGGTGATGATTAGCGGGCATGGCAATATCGAAACGGCCGTGAAGGCGACGAAGATGGGGGCCTTTGATTTTCTCGAAAAGCCGCTGACGATCGAGAAGGTTACGGTTACGATTCAGAATGCGCTGAAGCAGCGCAAGCTTGAAGTTGAGGTGGAACGGCTGAAGGGGGCTAGTGGTGAGGAGCGGCGGATTCTGGGCGAGAGTGTGCCGTTGCGGGCGTTGCGGCAGCAGCTCGAGTTGATGGCGAAGACCAACGGGCGGGTGTTGATTTATGGGGAGAGCGGGAGCGGCAAGGAGCTTGTGGCGCATGCGATTCATCGCTATTCGCCACGGACGCAGGGGCCTTTTGTTGAGGTGAACTGTGCGGCGATTCCTGAGGATCTGATCGAGAGCGAATTGTTTGGGCATCGCAAGGGGAGCTTTGCGGGAGCGGCGGATGACAAGATCGGCAAGTTTGAGAAGGCCGATGGCGGCACTTTGTTTTTGGACGAAGTGGGTGATATGAGTTTGAAGACGCAGGCAAAGGTGCTGCGTGTGCTCGACGAGGGGCGCTTTGAGCCTCTGGGGGCGGAGGAAAGCATTCGCTCTGATGTGCGGGTGATTGCGGCTACGAACAAGAATCTTGAGGACGAGATTGAGCGCGGGAATTTTCGCGAGGATTTGTTTTACCGGTTGAATGTGATTCCGTTTCATGTGCCGCCGCTCAGGGAGCGGGTGGAGGACATTCGCCTGCTGGCGGATCATTTTCTGCATGAGTTTACGACCGGCTATGGGCGTAAGGCCAAGGAGTTGACGCCGGAAGCTTATCGCGTACTTGATGAATACACATGGCCCGGGAATGTGCGGGAGCTAAAGAACCTGATGGAGCGGATCGTGATCATGAATCCGCAGACCCGGGTGGAGGCGCGGCAGATTCCGCTGAATGCGACCAAGCGCAATGTGATGGAGCGGCCGCAGGAGAGGTTTGGGAGTTTGCAGGAAGTGCGTGAGGCGGCCGAGCGTGATTACATCTTCAAGAAGCTGGACGAGACGGGTGGGAATGTGACGAAGACGGCGGAATTGCTGGGGCTTGAGCGGAGCCATCTCTACCGGAAGATGAAGGCGCTTGGGATTGGGCCTAAGGAGGCATGACGAATTTTGAGCCGTGTGCGGCTGAGGTGATGCGGCGGTTTGCACGGGCCTCGGGTGGTGAGATGATTGAGGTTGGCGGTGGGGTGGCGGGTTTTGTGGAGTCCGATTCGCCGGTTAACGCAGTGAAGGGAATGGATGGAGTGGTGGGGCGGGCCGAGTTGGACCGTATCGTCGAGTTCTACTTTGATCGCCAGAAGGATGCAGTGGTGGAGTTGGCTCCCTGGGTGGAGGCCGAATGTCTGGGGGATCTTGTGGCGTTGGGTTTTGAGCGGGTGGCAGTTGAAGACCTGATGGCGCGGCGGAGTGAGGATCTTGGAGAGAAGTTTGATGTGGTGATGGACGTGGATGCTTGTGCCCGAGTGCTGTGCTTGTCGTTCTTTGGGGAGATCAACGAGACTGGCATGGCGATTGGCCGGATGGCCTTTGGGGGTGAAGGAATGGTTAGCGTGGGGCACTGGGAGGAGGGTGAACTGGTAGCGGCCGGGCAGATGGTGTATCTCGCGGGGGCGGGTTTATTGGCTGGAGACGGAACGATTGAGGCGTGGCGGGGGCGGGGGTTGCAGCAGAAGTTGATTCTTGCGCGAGTGCAACGGGCCTTTGACGATGGGGTGGAGTGGGTGCATTGCGAGGTGCAACAGGGGAGTGGATCGCAGCGGAACTACGCAAGGTGCGGGTTTTCTACGGTTTATGCCCGAGTGCATTATCTAAAGCGCTTTCAATAAGATTTGAACCTATCCACGGGCTTTTGCCGCGTATATGATGAAGCCTATGAGTAGATATCTTTTGTACGCAGTTTTAGCAGCGGCGGCGAGTACTTCGCTGTTTGCACAACCAGTGGTGAATGACGGGGGAATCTTGAATGCAGCGAGCTACATGAGCTCGAAGCTTCCTGGTGGCGCCATCGCGCAGGGTTCAATTTTTGTGGTGTTTGGGGCGAGGATGGGTCCGGCAGCGATTGCGCTTGCAGGTTTTCCCTTGCCTTCTAACCTGGGGGGGACCAGTGTCAGGGTGAGCAGTGGCGGACAGAATCTGGACTGCCCGTTGGTTTACTCGTTGGCAGGGCAGCTGGCAGCGATTTTGCCTTCAAATACGCCTGTTGGGAATGCGACCTTGACGGTTTCTTTTGGTGGGCAGACGAGCGCACCCCGGAGCTTTCGGGTGGTTGCGAGTTCCTTTGGCACCTTCAGCCTGAATCAGGCTGGCAGCGGGCCGGGCGTGATTACGAATTTTGAATCGGCAACCTCACAGCCTGTGAATACTGCTTTGCGTGCAGCACGGCCGGGGCAGACGCTGATTCTGTATGGAACGGGCCTGGGTCCGCTGCCTGCTGGAACGCCTGATAATGGCGCTGCACCTGCAGTAGCGATCGGCCAGGCAAACGTGGAGCTTTATGTCGGTGGACGCAGGGCAGCTGTCGCTTATGCGGGCCGCGCGCCGGGCTTTGCGGGTCTCGACCAGATCAACTTTGTGGTACCTACTGGGGCTTTGGGTTGTTCGATTCCGGTTGGCATCAAGATTGGAAATCTGGTTAGCAACTATACTTCGATCGCAATCGCGCCCAACGGCGGAACCTGTGAGGATCCCCTGGGGCTATCGAGTTCGCAGTTGGATCGCATCACAAATGGTGGGACGGTGAAGCTTGGATCGATTGGACTTTCCAGAGCAGATCTGGAAATCACGATTCCCTTCCTTGGCACTCAGTCGGTTAAGACAGACACAGGTGTAGCCACGTTTTTTGAGTATTCAGCTCAGACCATCAATAGCGGGGCGCAACTTGGGGTATCTGGTGTTTCCAGCATTGGAACCTGCTACGTCTTTGTGGGAACCAGTAACCGCTTGACTCCTGTGGATCCGATTCAGCCGCGCGGCCTGAACGCAGGAGCATTGATCAACGTAAACGGGCCAAAGGGTGCGAAATCGTTGAAGCAAACTACTCCGAACCTGATTGGCACCTATAGCGAGTCGTTTTCGACTGGAGGAATCGCGATCCCCGGAGCCCCTGGTGGTGGCGATCCTGATGGATACCTTGTTGCGGGCAACTATACCTTCAACAATGGTGGGGGCGGACCGGATGTCGGTGCCTTTACGGCCAACTTCACCTTACCAGCCAATGTGAACTGGACGAATCGGGCGAGCACCAGCAACGTGAATCGAGCACAAGGGCTCGACGTAAACTGGACTGGCGGTGATCCCAACGGCTATGTTCAGATCTATGGCTACTCGCTGAGCGAAGTTTCAGAAAACGCTGTTACTGGATTCTTCAGCTGCCTGGAGAGAGCGAGTGTGGGTACGTTTAATGTGCCAGCCGCAATTCTTCTGGCACTGCCTCCTTCGCCGAGTGGTGGAGCAAACAACCTGGTTCCAACGGGAATTCTGGGTGTAGGTGGTGTGAGCTCACCACGAACATTCTCAGCTCCTGGAATTGATACTGGCGTGATCGTTTCGTCGTCAGTTGTTGCGAAGTCAGTGAATTATCAGTAAAGAGCCTTACACCAGCTAAACTAGAGGGAGGGCGGCCTGTAGCTCAGGCCGCCCTCCTCTTGTTTTTTATGGCCGATAATCTCACCTTGATCCTTTTCTTCCCGATGCTGGGTGGGCTCATCCTCACTTTGCTGCCTGGGTCGAAGCCTGTTCTGATCAAGTTCTGGGCGAATCTGGTGCTGGGGCTGAGCGCGCTCTGGACGATTGGCCTGATGGGCTTTTTCGATTCCAGTAAGGATTTGCAGTTTGTACAACGCCTGCCCTGGATCCCGTCGATTGGGGCGGAGTTCTTTCTGGGCGTGGATGGGTATTCGATGCTGCTGGTCGCAATGACTGGTGGGGTTGGGTTTCTGGCGTGCCTGGCAAGCTGGAATGCGATCGAGGAGCGGCTGAAGGAATTCTACGTTTCGCTGCTGATCCTGCAGACTTGCGTCACCGGTGTGTTTTTGTCAGTCGATGCGCTTTTGTTCTTTGTTTTCTTTGAGGCATCGCTGATTCCGATGTTCTTTCTGATTGCGATCTGGGGTGGCGAGAAGCGGCGTGCGGCGGCGATGAAGTTTCTGATTTATACCGTTGCAGGCAGCATGTTGCTGCTGCTTGGTTTGTTGCTGCTCTACTTTGAGCACTGGCGCCAGACGGGCTTCTTCAGCTTCAGCATGCCCGCGCTTTGGGCTACCAGGCCGGAGGGCGATCTTGGGCTTTGGATCTTCTGGCTGATGTTTGCCGGATTTGCCGTGAAGGTGCCGATGGCGCCTTTTCACACCTGGTTGCCGGATGCGCATACCGAAGCGCCGACGGCGGGTAGCGTTTATCTGGCCAGCGTGATGTTGAAGATGGGCACTTACGGCTTCTTGCGCCTGGTGCTGCCTGGTGTGCCTGAATCTGTGAAGCAGGCCAACGTGTTGTGGTGGATGAGTATTCTCGCGCTGATCGCGATTGTTTACGGGGCGCTGGTTTGCCTGAAACAGAAAGACTGGAAGCGGCTGATTGCGTATTCGAGCGTCAGCCACATGGGCTTCTGCATGTTGGGGATCTTCTCGCTCAACCCGGCGGGGATTTCCGGCAGCATGTTGCAGCAGATCAACCACGGGATCTCGACCGGGCTGTTGTTTCTTTTGGTGGGTTTGATGTACGAGCGGCGGCATACGCGTGAGATTTCTGAGTATGGCGGCCTATTCGGGCCGATGCCCGCGTTCTCGATTGTGTTTCTGCTGGCAGCGGTGAGTTCGATGGGATTGCCTCCGCTCAATGGCTTTGTGGGTGAGGTGCGGATCCTGACCGGTGCCTTTGAGATGAGCGTTTATTGGGCATTGTGGGCCGGTTTGGGCGTGGTGCTGACAGTGGCCTACCTGTTGTGGTGCTATCAAAGAGTGTCACTAGGCGAAACTAAGGCGAAGAATATTGGATTACCCGATTTGAGCTTGCGTGAGTGGGCGGTGGTGTTGCCGCTGCTGATCGCGGCGGTCGGGATCGGGATTTATCCCCAGCCGGCATTCGAGATGCTCGACCGGCCGGTGAAGCAAATTATTGAGAAAGTGAGGCCGAATTATTATGCTCAAACAAATTAGCGTTCATGGAGCGCGGCAGCACAATCTCAAGAGCATTGATGTCGAGATTCCTCGCAACTCGTTGACTGTCATTACGGGCTTGAGCGGGAGCGGGAAGTCGTCGCTTGCCTTCGATACGATTTATGCCGAAGGGCAGCGGCGTTATGTGGAAACACTTTCGCCCTATGCGCGGCAATTTCTCGATCAGATGGAGCGGCCGGAAGTCGATTCGATTGAAGGCTTGAGCCCGGCGATCTCGATCGAACAGAAGACCACCTCACGAAGCCCGCGCTCGACCGTGGGTACGATCACTGAGATCTACGATTATGTGCGTCTGCTCTATGTATAAGAAAGAGCTTGAGAAGTTTCATCGGCAGGGCTTTGTGAAGGCCCGCGTGGACGGGGTGATGCGGAATCTTGAGGACGAGATTGTGCTCGACAAACGCAAGAACCACACGATTGAAGTGGTTGTCGATCGCCTTGTTTTGAAGCCTGATATTGGGAAACGGCTGGAAGCTTCGATTGAAACGGCGACCAAGCTGGCTGAGGGTTTGGTGCTGGTAAGTATTTTAGGCGAAGGTACGGCGGAGCCGGAAGAGCGGCTCTACTCGCAGAAGATGGCTTGCCCGGATTGTGGGACGAGTGTGCCGGTGCTTGAGCCCCGCAGCTTCAGCTTCAACAGCCCTTATGGAGCTTGCCCGGAGTGCAACGGGCTGGGCAGCATGTGGAGTTTTGACGCGGACAAGGTGATTGTGGATGCGACGCGGCCGCTTTTTGATGGTGGGCTTGGGCCGGGGGCGACTTCAAACTATGTAGGCCAGCGCGTTACCGACGGGGCCTGGAAGAACAACATTGATCTGGCAAAGCCCTGGGATGCCCTGACTGACGGGCAGCGCGAGATTCTGATGAATGGCAAGGGGCCATTCCCGGGAATCCTCAAGCTGCTGAGCGATAACCTGGAGAGCGCTACAGATACGTACCGCGAGTACCTGAGCGACTTTATGACCTCGCAGGATTGCCCGA
>JAPKYY010000912.1 GCA_026394095.1 Acidobacteriota bacterium
CAAGCTTTTCTGGCAACGTGGCTGGGAGTACTTCAAGGAAGACACACGCGGCACGCTCGATAGCCCTGGTACCCCACTGGACCCCACCGTCACAAACACTACACTCTCGGGGTTACGCCGGGACGAGCCCTACCACGGCTCAACACCGCACTGGCGCGTAAACCTCTTTACCGAAACTGCCAGGTGGTTTACGGTCAACGCCCGCTTCACGCATTCTGATGGCAATCGCAACTTCATCTATGACGAACTGGCCTCCGGGGCAGTGCGCGGTGGCGCGCGCAATGTGCAGACTCTCGTATTCGGCAATGCCCGCCGGCCTGTGACTTCTGCCAACTTGTCATTCTCGATAATGCCCACAGATTTCATCACGATCAGTAACCACACCGCCTTTAGCCAGACCAAGATGGAGGGTGACAATACCCTGCGTCAGATCACAAACAACACGCTTGATTCCACAGTTGCTAACTTTCAGTTTCTTGGAATTCGAGCTGTCACCAACTCCACCCTGGTTGATGTTTCGCTTCGCCCCTGGATTTCACTCCAGGGCGGCTATCAATTCAGCGACCGTCGCATCCGCTCGACCGAGCGAGTTAATGACACTGGTTTTATTGATCTCGCAACAGCCGAACAATCCAATCGCTTGCAAGCGGCAACGGCAGGCTTTCGGCTGCGGCCACTCAAAGGCTTGACGCTGGTTGCCGACGGTGAAGTCGGACGTCAGAACCGGCCCTTTCTGACCACCAGTGAGAAGGATTACCACGCCTTTGGAGCCAGGCTTGAATACAAGCAGAAGTTCTTTCGTATCGCCGGGCAGGCACGTACGAATGTGAACTTTAATTCGATCAGTCTCTTCCGGCATTCCTCGCGCAGCCGCAACTACACGGTGGATGGAAGCTGGACGCCCAATACCCGCTTTGCCGTCGATGCCGGCTACCAAAAGCTGCACCTCGATACGATCACCGGCATCGCCTACTTTCTGAACTTCAATCAGGTGGATGGGGACAGATCCTACTTCGTATCGAATGTTCATGCTGCTCACGCAGGTGTGCGCATGGCTTTGCTCAAGAAGCTGGATGTATATGGCGGCTTTGCTTCTACCAGAGATACAGGTGTTGCGAGATCTGGCTTCACGACGCAGACTGCATTGCTGGCCGCACAGTCGTTTCCACTGCGCTACGTTTCTCCCCAAATGAGGCTGAGCTATCGCATCAACGAAAAACTACGCGCCAATTTCGGATACCAATACTACGACTACGCCGAGCGGGTTCTATCTCAGCAAGACTACCGTGCACACACGGGTTTCCTGAGCGTGCTATGGTCGTTCTAAACTTGTCTTGAACGACGAAACATGATTGACGGATTCTGGATTAGCACGATTATCTTGATCGCGATGACCTTCGGGGTCATTTACTTTCGTGCGACTGCACAATCTACCGACAGCAACTGGCCGCTGGTATATTACGTTTTCGCTGTACTGCACCTTCAGCTCAATCCTGAAGGGCTCTCCCAGTCTGTTGTGTTTTCTTCGATCCTGGCCGCCATGCTCATTCGCTTTGAATTCATGTCGGGTTGGTTTCTCAAGATTGTGCAGATGGCCGAGTTTATCGGCCTCGGGCTGATTGCCTACTCGCTTTTCCTGATCGCCTTCTAGGCCAGTTCAATATCACTTTCTTTGAGTGCCCGCCAACCGCCATCGAGGCTGACCGGTTGGGTGTAGCCCATCTTCAGCAGATTGTCGGCCACCAACACCGAGCGGAAACCACCCCCACAATAGAGCACCAGTTTGGCGTTCTTATCGGGCACCTTCGTTTCAATGTCGCGCTCAATAATGCCTTTACCGAGATGGAGTGCTCCCTTGACGTGTCCTGCGGCAAACTCGCTTTCCTCGCGCACATCAATCAGTAAATGTGCATCGCCGGCTGCGAGCATTTCCTTGTATTGCGGCAGATCGATCTCCGCCACGCGGGCTTTGGCTTCCGTAACCAAAGCGAGAAAACCAGGATTGTGTTTCATTGTCGACTCCTCTTAAGCAATTCTTTCGATGCGTGCGCCGGCGTTGGCCAGCTTCGTTTCAATCTTCTCGTAGCCACGGTCCATGTGATAAACGCGATCGAGAATGGATTCTCCACGCGCCACCAGCGCCGCTAGCACAAGCGACGCACTGGCCCGCAAGTCTGAGCACATCACCTGTGCCCCGGTAAGATCGCTCGGGCCTGCGACAATCGCCTGCCGTCCCTCGATGCGGATATTGGCGCCCATTCTGGAGAGCTCGGGCACATGCATGAAGCGGTTCTCAAAGATGTTCTCGGTGACAAAGCTGATTCCTGAAGACACTGTCATCAGGGCCATGAACTGGGCTTGCAGATCGGTGGCAAATCCGGGATGTTCTTCCGTGGTCATGTCGACGCTGCGCAGCCGGGTTACGGGCCGCACCTGAACAGCGCTTGCTGATTCTTCCACCCTCGCGCCAGCCTGCCTCAGCTTGCTCAACAAGGACGAAAAATGTTCGGGAAGGCAATCTGTCACAGTGACTTCAGAATTCGTCATGATCCCGGCGATGAGCAGCGTGCCCGCTTCGATGCGATCTGGAATGATCGTGTGTTCGGTTCCGTGCAGACGGGCCACGCCTTCGATCTCAATTCTGGAGGTTCCCGCGCCCTTGATCTTCGCCCCCATCTTGGTAAGCAGATCGGCCAGGTCTACGACTTCAGGTTCTTTGGCTGCGTTCTCGAGCACTGTAATGCCCTGGGCGAGGGCTGCGGCCATCATCAGGTCTTCTGTGCCTGTGACTGTGATGCGCTCAAAGTGAACGTTGTTGCCGCGCAGACCATTGGGCACGGTCGCCTCGATGTAGCCATGCTCCTGATGCACTACTGCACCGAGATGCTCAAGCCCATTGATGTGCAGGTTGATCGGTCGTGCGCCGATCGAGCAACCGCCTGGCACCGAGACCCTTGCCACGCCGGTGCGCGCTGCTAGTGGCCCCAATACAAGCGAGGACGCCCGCATCGTCTTAACGATGTCGTAGGGGGCTTCCGGGTTGGTAATCTTTGCCGCTTCAATCCGCACGGAGCCATCGGCTCTACGTTCAACGCTTGCCCCGTTGTATTCAAGCAACTTCAGCATCGTTGCGATATCGCGCACATTCGGGACGCGGTGCAGGATCACCGGTTCTTCGGTTAGCAGGCAGGCCGCAATGGCCGGCAGGGAGGAGTTCTTGGAACCGCTTGCGGGCAAAATGCCACTTAGGGGTTCTCGGCCAGTGATTCGGAATTTATCCATACAGGTTGTTTATGTTTGAATCGCAACAGAGATTCGGTTGCCGGCCAAACTGAGCCTTCGCTCGGCCTCTTCACGACTCAGCTTTAAGCGTCCCATGACTATTGCTGTTCGCACAACACGTCCCGAACTTTCAAACAAATCTGTTGCAACTTCGCGCTCTACCCCTACTGCCTGCATCACGATCCGAATCGCCCGATCCACCAGCTTCTCGTTGGTAGGCTGTACGTTCACCATCAGATTGCCGTAAACATAGCCCAGCCGAATCAAAGCTCCAGTGGAAAGCATATTCAGCACAAGCTTCGTTGCCGTCCCTGCTTTCATCCGTGTAGATCCGGTAACAACTTCCGGCCCCGGCAGCACTTCGATAGCAATATCTGCAACTGCGCTGAGTTCAGAGCCGGGCGAACAACTCACCGCAATCGTGAGTGCGCCGAGTTCCTTAGCCTTTGCCATGGCCCCGAGCACATAAGGAGTGCGACCGGAGGCTGCAATCCCGCACAATATGTCCGCTCCGCAGAATCCCATCGCCATCATTTCAGCTGCTCCCAACTCGCGGGAATCCTCAGCCCCTTCCACTGCCTTACGCAACGCCTTGTCCCCGCCGGCGATGAAGCCCTGTACCAGGTCTGGAGATACGTTATAAGTAGGAGGACACTCGCTGGCATCGAGCACCCCAAGCCGTCCGCTTGTGCCTGCGCCGGTATAAAATAAACGCCCGCCGGCTTCGATCCGAGCTACGATCGCGTCGACTGCTACAGCAATCTGTGGCAGCGCAGCTTCCACGGCGAGCGCCACTTTCTTGTCTTCTTCGTTGATGATGCGCAGCATCTCAAGCGTAGGTACGGCGTCGATCGAAGCCGATGCCGGATTGGCCTGTTCCGTCAGTAAGGTGCCAAGCTTCATGCCACGTTCAGACTCTTCATCAGTTTCGAGGTTGCCTCGCGTGTGATGCGGGTGGCTTCGCCGAGTGGCATATCCTTGAGCCCTCTTCCAAAGACCTCAGGGCTGACGGCATCCTTGTAGCCGATCTCTTTGAGCGCACCAAAGAAACCTTTCCAGTTCACGATGCCTTCCCCTGGCAGGAGCCGTTCGTTGTCTTTGACTTTCTCTGGAGGCAGGTCCTGCGCGTCGGCCAGGTGCACGTGGACGATCGCCTTCCGTCCTGCTTTGATGATGTCTTCTGGCGTCGCTCCGGCATGATGCCAGTGCCAGCTATCGAGTAGCAGGCCACAATTCGACCCGCACTCGCGCGCAAACTCAAGCATCTCGCCCTTCTTCCAGATGAACTCATGCGGGTTGGCCGTTCGGATGTGAAGCGGCCCCAAAAACTCAAGCCCCAATCGCACGTGGCTGCGCTCCAAAATGTCACAGACTTTGCGAATCCTCCCCATCATCAGCTTGCGCTGTTCCGGTTTGGG
>JAPKYY010000985.1 GCA_026394095.1 Acidobacteriota bacterium
TCGTTTTGGAGTCTCCGGGCTACGAGTGGAAAGATCAGGCCTGGCTCGATCGCAGGGCCAAAGGCGACATCCTCAAAGAACCTCTCTCGATCTACGAGGTCCACCTTGAGAGTTGGGTACATGGTGCCCACAACAAGCCGCTCAGCTATCGGGAACTGGCAGAGCGACTGGTCGCCTACGTAAAGGATCTTGGCTACACCCACATCGAACTGATGCCGGTCACCGAACACCCGTTCTCCGGCTCCTGGGGCTATCAGGTAACAGGCTACTTTGCCCCAACTTCACGCTTCGGAAATCCCGACGACTTCAAGTTTTTCATCGACTCCTGCCATCAGGCTGGCATTGGCGTAATTCTCGACTGGGTGCCGGCACACTTCCCCAAAGACGCTCACGGCCTGGCGCTCTTTGACGGCACACGACTTTACGAGCACGAAGACCCGCGCCAGGGCGAACAACTCGACTGGGGCACCCTCATCTTCAACTTCGGGCGCAATGAGATCAAGAGCTTCCTCCTTTCAAGCGCCATGCTCTGGCTGAAGGAATTCCACATCGACGGCCTTCGCGTCGATGCTGTGGCCTCCATGCTTTATCTCGATTACTCTCGCGAAAACAAAGAATGGGTGCGCAACAAACACGGTGGCCGGGAAAACCTTGAGGCTATCGCCTTCCTGCAGCGCTTCAATGAGCTATGTCACTCAGTCGGCGGGGCATTCACGGCCGCAGAAGAATCCACTGACTTTCCCGGCGTCACCCGCCCGGTCTTCCTGGGCGGCCTCGGCTTTACTCTGAAATGGAACATGGGCTGGATGCATGACATGTTCCGGTATTTCAAGTTCGACCCCTTCTTCCGCCGATACCATCACCAGAACATAACCTTCAGCCTCTTCTATTCCTTCAACGAAAATTACCTCCTTCCCATTAGTCACGACGAAGTAGTGCATGGCAAAGCAAGTCTGATAGGAAAGATGCCAGGGGACGAATGGCAGCGCTTCGCAAACGTGCGCTCCTTCCTCGGCTATATGTATGGGCATCCAGGTAAGAAGCTCCTCTTCATGGGCCAGGAGATCGGCCAATATGAAGAGTGGTCAGAACAGAGGCCATTACGCTGGGAACTACTCCAGTTTGGCCTCCACAAAGGCCTCCAGAATCTGGTAAGGGATCTCAATCTTCTGCTGTCGAGCGAAGCTCCCATGTACGAGGTCGACTCCCATTACGAGGGCTTCTCCTGGATCGATTTCAACGACACAGAGAATTCCATCATCGCCTTCACTCGCTATTCAGCAGAAAAGAAAGAAATGTTGGTCTTCGTTTGCAACTTCACACCTGTCGTTCGCTACAACTATCACTTGGGCGCTCCAGTCGCAGGCCGATGGACAGAAATTCTGAATACGGATTCTCCAGCCTACGGCGGCAGTGGAATCCTCACCACAGGCCCGATTCATACCGAACCCATCGCATCGCATTTCTTGCCACAGCGTTTCTCGCTGACGCTACCGCCCTTAGGAGTGGTTGTGCTTAAGCCAGACTCTGCCGATACCAGTCAAAAGTTCGACGAAGCCCCTCTTCGAAGGTAAATTGAGGGTCGTGTCCGAGTTCTAGCTTGGCCAAGCTCGTATCGGCTTGAGAATCGCGCACATCGCCCTCGCGGGCGGGCCCATACTGAGCTTCAAGCTTCACACCTGTGATTTTTTGCAGAAGCTCCCAAGTCTGATTCAGCGTGTAGCGGTTCCCATTGCCGGCATTAAAAACCTTGCCGCTGACCCCTTCAGCTCGGGCCGCCTTCCATACCAACGCCGCCACATCTTCAACATAGGTGAAATCACGGCTCTGCCCGCCGTCTCCAAAAATAGTCGGGGCTTGGCCAGTTATTAGGGACTTCATAAACAAGCTCAGCACGCCGCTATAGGCACTGCCAGGATCTTGCCTCGGGCCAAACACGTTGAAGAATCTAAGGGAAACGGTCTCGAGCCCGAAACAGGAAGAGAACACGCTTGCATAATACTCACCCATCAACTTCTGAGCAGCATACGGGCTCCTGGGGTTCGCCTGCATCGTCTCAACCTTGGGCAACACCTCGGTATCCCCATAAGCAGAGCTGGATGCAGCGTAAACCACACGCTTCACTCCACACGCTTGAGCAGCGCGAAACACATTGAATGAACCATTGATGTTTACATCGTGTGAAGGAATAGGGTCCTTGATGCTTCGGGGCACACTGGGTATAGCCGCCAAATGAAACACAAAGTCTGCTCCGCCAAAGGCCGCGACAACTGCTTCGTAATCTCTGATGTCGCCCTGGATCAGTTGCACGCGGTCTCCAAGATCCTCGAGATTCTTGGCATGACCGCTATTCAAATTGTCGAAAGCAACAACCGAGTCCACGCCCTCGGCCAGCAAATGGCGAATCAACGCTGAACCAATAAATCCAGCCCCTCCAGTAACTACTGCCTTCATTTGGCCAAAGCCTCCTCTATTCGTCGATTCAAGTACTGAATGCTCTCCGTAGCAAGCACTTCTGCGCCAGGGCTGAAATCAAAAGCTTCCATCGAAATCCAGCCTCCATATTTCAACTCATTCAGCGTTCGGAAGACCGAAACGAAATCATAATCCCCAGTCCCAGGATACCGTCCATCGATCTCATTCACGTGCACGTGGCGAATCCACTCGAAATGCTTCTTTATAAGATCCGCATGCGGCTCCACTTCATCCACAGCGTTGTGTGTGTCAAACATCGTGGCGATCGCCGGGCTGCCGATCGACTTCACGTGCTCCACTGCTTCATCCAGCGTCAACACAACATCAGTCTGCTCTACTGGTAACGCCTCAATCAAGAGCCTGACGCCTCGCGCTTCGGCCTGAGTGGCTACCCCAGCTAAGCCGTCCACATAATTCTTCGTTGCCTCGGCAACAGTCAATCCATCAACAGATCCCCTCTGCTTCGGACTACCAAAGACCATCACTCCATCAGGCCCAAGGTCTGCGCACAAGTCGATAAGGTTGCGAATATGCTGCCAGCTCTTGGCTCGAAGAGTCTCATCTGGTGTAGTCACATGCAAGCCCTTAGGACTCACCATCAGCCAGTGCAATCCCACAAAGGCTAAACCCTCAGACACGATGATGTCCCTTACTTCGCGTCTTCGCGCAGGTGTCAGATCAACAGGATCCTCGGCCAGAGTAAAAGGGGCAATCTCGATCCCCTGATAGCCAAGTCGCTTCATCACACGGCAAGACTCAGCAAAGTCCCACTTCTCAAACGCCTCATTACAAATCGCATGCCGAAAAGACATCTACTTTTTCCTCGCAATCACAATCAGGTTCAAGCCTCCCCAAGGCAAAACTGGTTCTAGAAGTTTTGTAAGCCAAACACTCTTATCGAAGAGTTTTAGACTCAATTTGTTAATTTTGTCGTTTCCGAACAAACCGCCGAAGATTCCCCATCCCACCCGTCCGATCTTGTTTAGCTCCCTAGTAGATTCCACAACAAAACCATGTTTCTCGAGCATGGCAGTCAAGCCCGGTCTGGTGAATCGCTGGAGATACCCCATCCCACGGTCTAACGAATTCAGCTTTGCGCCCTGGGGAACGGAGATGATCAACCTACCATCACGGGCCAGACAACCATGCATCAGGCTCAGACTCTTTTCCGGGTCCTTGCTATATTCCAGCGTCTTTAACAACAAGGCTGTGTCAAATTCCCCTTTTAAGGTCTCAAAGCCACCGGAGTCATCCACACTCAACTCACACACTTCCACATTGGGCGTACGAAGGAATCGATTCCTCAGAGCATGTAGAGAGAGAGCATCTTTTTCTCCAGCCACATAACGGAGTCTCTTGCCCATCAACATTCCACTCAGGCTTCCCAATCCAGCACCAAGCTCGATTACGCGATCACCAAGATTCGGTCGCACAATCGAAACAAGCCAGTTGAGGTAGGCGGGAGTACCGGTCAAAGTATTCAGATAATTTCGACCGTAGCTTTCCTTGTAGAGGTCGTCCACAACCCAGAAGTACAGCACCACACCCAGTGCCTTTACGCCATCCTTCCAGCCAATCTTTTTCCCCTCTTCATAAGTACGCCCGTGATAGCTGATCGGCACTTCGTAAATCCGAAACTTACGCTTGGCGCACTTCATGGTAATTTCAGGCTCAAAGCCGAAGCGGTCTGAACGAATGGGAATGCTCTTCAATAAATCCGTGCGAAAGACCTTGTAGCATGTCTCCATATCTGTGAGGTGCAGGTTCGAGAACATGTTCGATGTCAGCGTAAGGAAGAGGTTGATCATCGAGTGCCAAAAAGGCAGCACACGTCTTTGTTCTCCGGATAAATAGCGGCTCCCAAACACGGCATCTGCCCGGCCCGACAGCAATGGTGCCATCAGGACCGGATATTCGCTCGGATCGTATTCAAGATCGGCATCTTGAATCAGGCAAAAATCACCCTCAGCCTTCTCAATGGCGAATCGAACGGCTGCGCCTTTTCCCTGGTTTACTTCGTGTCGGAAGAGTCGAATCTCTGGATGTGAGGCGGCAAACCTCGCCAGAATCTCAGAGGTCCCGTCCTTGGAACAATCGTCAACGATTACGAGTTCTCGCTCCAGATTCTCAGGCAGCGGAGCAGCCAGGACCATCGCAAGACTCTTTTCGACAACAGCCCGCTCATTGTAGACGGGAATCAATATTGAGAGCTTCATCGCACCCTATTAACTATAACCGCCGCAGCCTGAGGATCGTATAGAATCAAAGCAAATCATGGAAAATCAAACACCCAGAAGGAAATTCCTCGCCACATCGGCAGCCGCCTTTTCGATCGTAGCGCCACAGTCCGTCCGTGGTTCGCAGGCGAATTCTGCCCTCACCATCGGCCTCGTCGGCTGCGGCAATCGCGGTATGTATGTCAGTGGAATCTTCGCAAAGAATGAATTCGCCAAGGTCACCAAGATCTGTGACATCTACGACGATCGCCTTGCCGCCGGCAGAGGGAAATACTCTGGTGTACAGGAATTCAAGGACATCAATGAACTGCTTGCCTCAGACGTAGACGCCGTCCTGATTGCCACCCCCATCGTCTACCATCCAGAGCACTTCGAGCTCGCGACAAAGGCCCGCAAACACATCTACATGGAAAAGGCCGCCGCCATCGACGCCAAAGGCTGTATGCGCGTGCTCAAGGCCGCCCGCGCCGCCGACCCAACCAAGCGCATCTCGATGGGCTTTCAGCAGCGTTACGGCACAGATTACCGTCGCGCCCACGCCCTCGTTAATTCAGGCGAGATCGGCAAAATACGCATGATTCGTGCCGCCTGGCTCGGCACCGGCCCGGCTTACAAACCCAACTACACCGGACAGGAAGAAAAAATTCGCAACTGGTATTTCTACAAAGACATGTCTGGCGACATGATCACCGAGCAGGATTGCCACAACATCGACGTCCTGCACTGGTTTACCGATCGCAACCC
>JAPKYY010000716.1 GCA_026394095.1 Acidobacteriota bacterium
TATACACAAGTCCCCGCTGCACCGAACCAGTCACAAGGGTGAAGTCTGAGCCTCGAATCAGAAGCGCATCGGTAGCATTGGCACCAAATACGCCCGGTGCCACCGGCACTAGAGGAATCTCAACCACGTCGCTCGAACCAACCTGCAACCGTGCATTTGTCCCCGGCTGCAATTCCCAGGGCACCTGAAAGTTCACCTGCTCGCTATCCCCGTTTCGAACCACTGCCAGCAGCGGCACAGGGTTCCCATTCACCTTCACTTCAATCCCACCCAGACTCCGGGGCAAAGGCAACGATCCCGCAACGAAGGCTCCGTTGCTCGGCAGTACGTTCCGGGTAAACACCGTCATCAAAGCCCCGGCCGTCATACCCGGAGCAAAGCTTGAAGCACTCACCACTCCAGCGCTGCTGAACGTAGGCTTCTCGACAGGAATGATTCGGAACACTTCTCCCGTCCCATACTTGGCCACATACAGCTCGCCTTCCTCATCAAGCCCAAAGGTCGAAATGCTGAAAGAAGACCCACCGTCATAGGCCAATTCATTGACCCACTGTGAACCTTGCCGGCGCAAGGCCCAGATCTTTCCACTAATGAAGTCCCCGTAGTAGTAAGCTCCTCGATAGACATAACCACCTGTAATGGACTCCCCGATCGAGTGTGGGTAGACCAATACCGGCAGCGTCAGACCACTCTGATTGCATCCGGCCCGAACACAAACGTTCCCCTCCATCGTCACCCAGCCGTAGTTCTCGCCTCCCTTGCTGGATCGAGGCTGGAAGTCGATCTCTTCCCAACGATCCTGCCCAACATCACCGATGTAAAGGTCGCCGGTACTCCTGTCAAAACTGAAGCGCCAGGGGTTCCTCAACCCGAGAGCCCAGATCTCGGGTCGATAGCTTGCGTCGCCAACGAAGGGGTTATCCGGAGGGATTTCATACCTTGCAAGATTCGACTCGGTATCAATCCGCAACATCTTGCCGAGCAAGGATCGCTTATTTTGCCCATTGCCCTGAGGATCATTGGCATCGCCGCCATCACCCATTCCGATGTACATCATGCCGTCAGGCCCAAACTGGATCTGCCCCCCATTGTGATTGGCAAATGGCTGTGGAATGGTGAGCACGATGCGTTCGTTCGCCGGATCAGCCAGATCCGGATCACTCCCTACCAGTTGGTAGCGGGCAATCACCGTGGCTCCACCTCGATCGGTATAGTTCACATAGAACCACTTCTTCTCCTTGTAGTTCGGCGGAAAGGCTAGTCCCAATAATCCACGCTCGCCGCCTGTGCTCACCTTCGAACGGATATCGAGGAACGGACGCTGCAATACCTGACCGGCCCGCCAGATAGCGATGGTGCCATCCTGACGCACCAAAAACAAACGCCCGCTTCCATCGCGGGCGCTCTGAATATCAGTGCATAGTGAGATCGATGTGGCGATCCTCTCCAGCCTCACCTGAGGGCTGGCAGCCAGCGCCATCAGGAACAAACAGCTAACGATCTTTCCATTCATAAATCCCCCATGTGAATCCATCACCTTCGTCATACTCACCGATGCACTGAAAGCCACACTTGCCTTTAAAAAATCCAACACTACGCTGATTGAAGAGAGGCCCATGCATGATGCAAGCGGTTATCCGCTTGGGCTTCACCTCGGCAACCAACAAGGAATACATCGCAGCCGCAGCACGAAACTCCGGCAATACGCCAATCTGATCGATCAGTAGTGCGTTGTCGCTGAAGATCAATGAACTGGCAATGTGAGTAGCCGTATCCTCTGAACTCAGCGTCGTGAGCAGGAACCCGACAACCTTTCCGTCCACCTCAGCGACATAGCTGGTGTCGTTGCCTTCGAGCCGGCGCGAGTACTCCTCGGGAGTTCCAACGAAGACCAGATAACCCTTGGTAGGGTCCGCATCCTCTGCACGATAGCGAACAGTCTCGGCAATTGAGGCGATTGCCACACCGTCTTCAACCCGAGCCTTTCTGATTAGCATTGGAAGACCGCCGCCGCGCGCTCGTCTTTGACCACCATACAGGTAGAGGAAGCCTTCACCACAATCTTGCCAGCTTCGTCTGTCACGGTACATTCGACAAATCCAGTAGAACGGCCGCGGTGCAACACCTTAGCCTCCGCACTCAACTTCCCTTCCCGGGCCGGACGGAAGTAGTTGATCTTCAACTCGATTGTGGCAAGTCCTTCACCCTCATTTAGCGTGGTGAAGAACGCCATTCCCATAGTCAAATCCGCAAGATCGCAAAGAATACCGCCATGTACAGTTCCAAACGGATTCCAATGCTGAGAGCCGGCAACCATCGAACACCGCGAAAGACCCTCCTCGACCTGATCCACTTCCATTCCCACCAATTTGCAAACAGGCATGGATTTCCCGGACGTCATCCAGGCTCTCAACTGTTCAACCATCATTTTTGAATTATCGCCTGAAACATTCTTCCCCAAAATGCTTCCCGCTCGTTATACCCTAGTCATATGCCACGCAACGAAGAAGGCGAGTTCGAGCTTGTCCTTGGAAACCGCCAGTTACTGAGTGTTTTCTTCATAGTAGTTGTACTTCTTGGGGTGTTCTTCGTCATGGGATACATCCTCGGAAAGAATTCATCGCCAGCCACACCTGAGGTCGCGAGTGCAAGAAAGGCTACCGACACTAGCCCAGCTCCCAGCCCGATCATTATCGACAAGAGCGCCGGAAAGTCCAGCGCTGCTGGAGAACCGGTAGTTGAAAAGCCTGTTCCGGTTGAA
>JAPKYY010000718.1 GCA_026394095.1 Acidobacteriota bacterium
GGGATCCCGCTGCCTCCGGGATATACTCCGCCACCGCCGGCGCCGGCACCGGAAGTGAATGCCTCAGGCACTGCAGCGCCTCGCAGGCAGCGGCCGCTTCCGCCTCCGAGCCCTGAGCGCTTTCGGGGTGTTCGCATTTTCGATATTTCAGACATCACCAAGCCGAAGCAGGTTGCCGCGGTGCAGAGTTGCCGTGGTTCGCATACACACTCGTTGCTGGTAGACCCCAAAGACAAAGAGAATGTCTACGTCTATATTTCGGGGACAAGCCAGGTAAGACAGGGTGAAGAGATGGCGGGGTGTTCGGCTGGGCAGCCGGACAAGGACCCGGAGACGGCGCTATTTCGGATCGACATCATCAAGGTGCCGCTGGCGCATCCGGAGCAGGCCAAGATTGTTTCGAGCCCTCGTATCTTCACTGATACACAAACCGGTGCGCTCAATGGATTGAACAAGGGCGGCACTAGTGGTGAGGGGACACAGAAGATGTCTGAGACGAATCAATGCCACGACATCACGATCTTTGCTTCGGCTGGGCTTGCGGCAGGGGCTTGTTCGGGGAACGGGATTCTGCTCGATATCTCTAACCCGGTGAATCCGGTTCGCATTGCGGCTGTGAGTGATCCGAATTATGCGTATTGGCACTCGGCTAACTTCAACAATGCCGGGACCAAGGTGTTGTTTACCGATGAGTGGGGTGGCGGGGCGCAGCCGCGTTGCAGGGCAACCGATCCGATGAGCTGGGGGGCGGATGCTATTTTTACGCTCAGCGATCGTAAGTTGAAGCTGGCTTCTTATTACAAGATGCCGGCGCCGCAGACGGAGTTTGAGAACTGCGTGGCGCATAACGGGTCGATTGTGCCAGTGCCTGGCAGGGATATTCTGGTGCAGGCCTGGTATCAGGGCGGGATTTCGGTGGTGGATTTTACCGATGCGGCTCACCCGTTTGAGATCGCCTACTTTGACCGTGGGCCGGTAGATGGAAGCAAGCGGGCTATGGGCGGCCAGTGGTCGACTTACTGGTACAACGGTTATATCTATGGGGCGGAGATTGCGCGGGGGCTCGATGTGTTTCGGCTGGTGCCGAGCAAATTTCTGACACAGAACGAGATTGATGCGGCAAACCAGGTGCACTTTGATTATCTGAATGTGCAGAACCAGCCCAAGGTGGAATGGCCTTCGAATCTGATCGTGGCTCGGGCTTATGTGGATCAACTGGCGCGGGGGAAGGCATTGCCGGTGAAGACGCTGAAGGCATTGAGTACTGCGATTGGGACATCGACCCAAGGCGGGCAGCCGGGGAAGTTCCAGAGTCTGGCGACTGAGCTTCAGAAGATTGCGCCGAGTGTCCAGAATGCTGCCGACAAGGACAGGATTGTTGCGCTGGCGGAGATCCTGAACCGGCAGAAGTAGTTTCTGCTGATTTGTGATAGAGATATAGGCCATGCGCCGCCGCGAGCTTCTGAAATCCCTCTGGGCCGCTCCTTTGCTGACACCTTCAGCCAAGGGGCTGCCGCCGCTGACGATCAAAGATGTGAAGGTGATTACGACCAGCGCCGGCCGCAACTACCGCTGGATCTTTATCAAGATCATCACGAGCGAGCCAGGCCTTTACGGGATTGGTTCGGCCACGAATCACTTCCAGCCACATGCTGTGATTGCGGCGATTGAGAAGCATCTTGCGCCGTGGCTGATCGGAAAGAATCCCGAGCAGATTGAGGACTTGTGGCAGAGCGGGCACTTGCGTACGTACTGGCGCAATGGACCGGTGAACAACAACGTGCTGAGCGGCATGGATATGGCGCTGTGGGATATCAAGGGCAAGCGGGCGGGGATGCCGGTTTATGAATTGCTGGGCGGCAAGGTGCGGGAGGCAGTGCCTTGCTATGACCACATCAGTGGGAATTCTCGCGAGGCGATTGTTGAGAACGTGCAGAAGTCGCAGGCGAAGGGGTTCCGGCATATCCGGGTACAGATGGGGGCTTATGGCGGTGGGGGATTTATCGACAACGGCAAGGGCGGCAAGGCTTTCGACGAGGATGTTTATATGGAGACCATCCCGGCGCTTTTTGAATATGTGCGCTCGAAGGTGGGTTTCACACCGAAGCTTTGCCATGACGTACACAGCCACCTGAGCGGGATCAATGCGGTGGAGTTTTCGCGCCGGATGCAGCCTCACCAGATGTTCTTTATCGAGGATGTGCTCTCGCCCGAGCAACTGGGCTGGTACAAGCAGATCAGGCAGATTGCGACTACGCCTCAGGCGGTGGGCGAATTGTTTACACACCCGTTTGAGTATCTGCCGCTGGTGCAGGACAGGCTGATCGACTTTGTGCGGTGCCGCGTTTCGTCGATTGGAGGGATTACGCCGGCCAAGAAGCTGGCGACGTTTTGTGAGCCTTATGGGGTGCGGACGGCATTTCAGGAGGGCGGGGAAAACGACCCTGTGAATCAACTTGCCGCGTATCACGTTGATATTTCGCATCCTGCCTTTGGCATTCAGGAAGAGAACAATTTCCCGGATGTGGCTCGGGAGATAGTGACAGGGGCGGCTCAAATTCGAAATGGCTATCTCTACAGCAATGGGAAGCCGGGGCTGGGGATGGATGTGAACGAAGCGCTGGCGGCAAAGTACCCGATTGCAGCGGCTGGGCGGGGCTATGAATATCCGCTCGACCGGACGATGGATGGGACGGTGGTTAAGCCGTAGAGCATTGTGCAATCGGTGCAGCTAAGTTGATAGTTTGACAGCTTATGGAGAAACTAAAAATCCGGCAGCGCTGGATGAGCTTGCCCTGGGGTGTGATCACTCTGGTGATCTTTCTGGTGCTGCTGGTAGTTGGTGTCATCAGCGAGGTAAAGCACCCGGACGAGCGACCCAGTGTGCACCTGGTGATTCCGGCTTTTGCCCTTTATGGATATGTGGTTCTCGCGCTGCTGGTGAACTGGCGGACTACGGTGGTTCAACCAGATGGCCTAAGTGTGAGTGTATGGCCATTGTGGGTGCGGCCTCCCCGCAGCCTGGCTCGGGATGAAATCCGCCATTGTTTCTTTCGCAACGTTGCGATCTACGACGAAGGGACTCTGCTTGAGTCTTATTACGCTGCCGGTGTCGAGGCTGTCGACGGACAGCAGATCGAATTCTCGGCTCCACACGACACGCTTGAGGCCGCGTTTGGGGCGGCAAATCAGATTGCTGATGTGTTGAACCGGAAGCCGGGGCAAGAACGCATCGAGGTACGCGAAGTGGGGCAGATTCCGGAAAGGATGGAGATCATGTCCACCATCCTGCTGATGGTGTTTTGGCTGGCGCTTTTTCTTGCTGCGATTTTTCTGGGCGTGGTGTGGGAAAGCCGTATCTGGTTGCAGGGATCTCGCCGGCGACCTTGTAGACGACGGCGATATCACTGGCAATGGAAGATGAGACTTGCGATGCTTCAGAAACACGGAGGTTGGCGTCTTTGACACCAATTGAGGCATCGCTGATGTTGGTAGCTATGCTTCTGGTGGATTGCTCCTGTTCTCTGATGGATAGAGTGATGGACTCGACGATGGAGTTTACTTCACTCATGACATCGGAAATTCGAGTGATTTCTGAGATGCCGAGCGAAGCAGAATCCTGAACTCCGCTGATGCGAGCCTTGATGTCTTCTGTGGAACTGGCGGTTTGTTGAGCAAGAGCTTTGATTTCATTGGCGACCACGGCAAAGCCCTTACCGGCGACACCGGCTCTGGCGGCTTCGATGGTGGCGTTGAGCGCCAGAAGGTTGGTTTGAGCGGAAATCTCGGTAATCGCCTCGGTTACTTTGCCAATCTCGCGAGCCGCGACGCCGAGTTGTTGCATCTGTTCGTTGATTCGCCTGGCCTGCTGGTTTGCTTCAGCAGTGATGGTGTTGGCTTTTTGAGAATTTTCGGCGATCTGGCTAATGGTGGCAGTCATGGCGCTGGTGGCCTCTGTCACGTAGGCCAAATTTGTGGTGGTTTGTTCCATGCTGGTGGCCACCATGACGACATTGCTGCTCATCTGCTCAGCCGCTGTAGCCACCAGTTGTGCCCGGTCTGAGGCACCGCTGGAACCCGTTTTCATTTCAGCCGATCTGTTGAGAAGATCTGTGGAGGATCCGGCAAGGGTTTGGATGCCTAACTTGACCTCAGAAAGCATGGCTCGAAGATTGACCGACATTTACTGCATAGCTCTGGCCTGATCTCCAATTTCGTCTGAGCGCAGCAAAAAGGCGGGAGGCAAGTCTTGTGAGAAGTTTCCCTGAGCAATTGTTTTCAGGTGCGAGACGGTAGTTGCAAGCGGCTTACTGATCGAGGAGGAGATCCAGATGCCGCCACCGATCAGGATGAAAGAGGCAAGGCTTGCGGTAATGATCATGGTTAGCTTGCTGGAGCTGATGTTTGAGACGGTCGCTTTCTGGGTGTTGAGTGCTGCGGCATCCATGGCGTCATCAAGCTTGCCCATGCCATCTTCGAGTTGAGCGAATAGGGTTTGAAATTCTGGCAGCTTCTTCAAATAGGCTTGTCTATTGCTTTTGGCGAGAGTGGCAAGTTCTTTGGCGAGATTGCCGTATTGCACCAGCTGCGGCTTTAAGGCGAGCATGCTTGCGTGGATATCGTCTGCCAGCGGGAGCTGCAAGTTTTTATCGAACATCTTCTCGATGGTGGCGACGTGAGTTTCAAGATCTGAATCCAGCGCAGACCAATCGCTGGAGCTTGTGGCAAGAGAGGCTGCGTGAACATCTGCCCTCAGGGCGTCGTGCATCATGTCGGCACGGATCTGGTTGGCGAGGGCGCTGGCTGTGGCCATCATTGCACTTTTTTCAGGGTCGACCTCGCTCAATGCAAAGAAACTCATCGATGTTGTCAGAAGAAGGGGAAGAAAGCTTGCGGCCCCAAAGATCAGCAATTTCTGCCGAATAGTCATGTTCTGGGCTTATCGGCGAAATATCAAATGGTTTGACAGACAAAACCGGGAATTGAAGATTGTCGTTTTGGGGCAGGGAGGGACTTTAGAGGCTGTGTGGAGAGGCTGTGTGGGGAAAAAGAAAAAGTGGTGCGGTCGTCCGGGGTCGAACCGGAATGAGTTGCCTCGCTGGTACCTAAAACCAGTGCGTCTGCCAATTCCGCCACGACCGCAATGTCTTTATGATAACCGAGCTTAGTCGGTAATGACGTAGAGATTTGCGGGGCTGACGAAGAAGCCCATGGCGAAGAGGCGGCCGAAGATGCCTTCACGCTCTTCGCGGACGTCGACCCAGTGGATCGAAGAGGATTCACCTTTGTCGGCGAAGAAGCCTACGCCGCCACGCTTGAGCTTGCTGTCGGTCCAGGCGTCGACGATCTGGCCGTTGACTCTGGTGACAAAGTGATCGCCACGGACGCTCATTTGGACGTGGTAGAGGGTGTCTGGACGAACCGATAGGGGAAGAGGCAGGCGCTGACGATCACGCTCGGAGCCGTTGACTACTGCGTAGCGGACGATGTCTGCAACTGGGAGGGAACCATTTTTGCGTACTACGATTTTGGTGGCGTAGTAGTTGCGGAGATCTGGAGCGCGGAAGGCCCAGCTCATGGCGCTTTTGTCGATCTGGCCTTCAAACTCCATGCGGTAATCTGCGAGCTTGACTGAAGGCTTCCAGATTTTCAGACTTGAGGGGCGCATGCGACCGTTGTCACTGTCCCATTCTGAAGCTCTTCCGCCGAGCCAGCCCTTGACGCCCTGGCTGAAGTCTTCGTGAATCTTGACTGGACTATCAGCAGGAATGATGCCTTTGAGATATTCATTTGCCTGAGCAAGGATTGGATTGCTCTTGGCAAATTCGCCGGATAAGGACATGGCCTTGGGGCCGAGGTTCTTGGGCCCGGTGTTGCCGGTGGCGGCAGAAAAGGCGAGCACGCCGATCATGATGGTGGACAGGACGACAATGATTTGAGCCTGAAGCTTGGAGCCTTTTTGCTTCTTTCTCTTCTCATCCTGGACTAATTCATACAGATCTTCATCGCCGTAGATGAGACTTTCCCTCGCGTTGCGAGCGCTGATGGCCCGACCGCGACGGCGATGTTCTTCGTTGCAGAATTCCCGGTCAGAGAGCCCGCGCCAGAAGCCGATTTTACCTTTGCAGTAACCGCATCGCATGGATAGTTCTTTTATGCCCACAGTCAGAATACCTGTGAACGTCTTCACTTCCTAGTCAGTAGGTAGGGAAATAGTCCTTTATCAGGTTGTCACCTAGGATTTGTCTAAGGGTTTGTCCTTAAAACCATAGATAGGCCTGATACCA
>JAPKYY010000128.1 GCA_026394095.1 Acidobacteriota bacterium
GTCTCGGTCATCCGTTCAAACCAGTCCTGCAGCGCATTCGCATCCAGGTCTTGCGAGTAGTTGAACTTCACCTCGTTTTTGGTTGCCCCGTTGGTATAGCGATAAGTCTTCTCACCCATCCGCGCCACAGGCAAGCCGCTCTCGAGCTTCCGCTGAAAGAAATCAACCTTTGCCGCCAGCCCCCAAACTGTTTTCACTTCATCGGGCAGCAACTTGAATTTGACGGGCTGTTCGTCTTCAGCACTCTCTTTGTAAATCGCCTCGCCCGTAGGTTCAACAATGATCTCCATGTATTCAGGCTTCGATTTTGGAAAGCTCTTGGAATAGAAGATCGTGCCTTCTTGCCCCGCAAGAGGCCACACCAACAGAATCAACCAGGCAACGCGAATCATACTCTTCTCATTGTCGCTCGACAGATCGCCGCCGCAAGTGCATCCGCCGCATCTTCAGGTGGATTCTTCTCCAGCCCAAGCAATGCCCGCACCATCAACTGCACCTGGTTCTTCTCGGCGTTACCGAATCCCACCACCGCCATCTTGATCTCACGCGGGCTGTATTCAAACACATCCATTGGTGCTTCCCGCGCCATCACCATCGCCACCCCGCGCACCTGCGCCAGCTTCAGCGAACTCTGCGCATTCTTTGCGACAAACACTTCTTCAATTACCGCTTCGCCCGGCTGGTACTGGGCAATGATCTCTCGCAATCCGCGTGCAATCACACAAAGCCGGTCTGCCATGGGCTCCCTCGGATTGGTCTTGAAAACACCGAAAGCGATGGCCGCATGTCGCTTGCCATCGCTCTCGATAATTCCGTAGCCGGTTCTTTCCGTCCCGCAGTCAATTCCCAGGATTCGCAATGCGCGTCCTAAGACATCGCCGCAATGGCGCTCTCGTCAGGCTCGTAATTTGTATAAACGTTCTGCGTGTCGTCGTAATCTTCGAGATTCTCAAGCAACCGCATCATGCCCGCAGAATGCTTGCCGTCGATCGCCATCGTATTCTTTGGAATCAATCCGACTTCGGCAGAAAGCGTCGGAATATTCGCCTTGCCCAAGGCTGCAACAACGGCATCGTGGGCTTCCGGCTCGCTCAATACACTCCAACTGTCGCCATGATTCTGTACATCGTCGGCGCCAGCCTCAAGGGCAACTTCCATCAGCTGATCTTCGTTCGTCTTGTCGCCTTCGATCACTACCTGGCTCTTGCGTTCAAACATCCAGGCCACCGAATTCGGTTCGCCCATGTTGCCGCCAGCCTTGCTGAAGATGTGACGGATGTCGCTCACCGTACGCACACGGTTGTCCGTAGCGCACTGAACAATAATGGCAGCGCCGCCCGGCCCGTAGCCTTCATAGGTCACTTCTTCGATCGTCGACCCTTCCAGCTCTCCGGTTCCGCGCATGATCGCGCGCTTGATGTTGTCGGCAGGCATCGAAACAGCCTTGGCCGCAACAATCGCAGTACGCAATCGCGCATTCGATTCCGGATCGCCGCCATTGCGAGCTGCGATAAGAATTTCTTTAATCAGACGGGTAAAGATTTTCCCGCGCTTGGCGTCAATTGCCGCCTTCTTGTGTTTGATAGTGTGCCATTTGGAGTGGCCTGACATAATGTAAAAAAACCTTCCACCAGTATCCTATAGCAAGGCGTCTAAAAACAGTGGACCTGAACAACCGTAAAGATCTTGTATACCTCATCCTCGCAGGCCTCTTCGTGGCCAACGCTCTCCTGGGCGAAATTCTGGGAGGCAAACTCATTGAAGCTGGTGGCTACATTATGAGCCTGGGCGTTATTCCCTGGCCCGTTGTATTCATCAAAACCGATCTGATCAATGAGTACTACGGCAAATCCGGTGTTCGGCGCCTCACCATGATCACCGTAGGCCTCATCCTCTATGCTTTCGTGATCATCTTCATCTCCATGGGCATTCCGGCCTCGAGCGTATCGCCCGTTAAGGACGAAGCGTTTAATTCCGTTCTTGGTCAATCCCAATGGATTATTGTGGGCAGCATCGTTGCCTTCGCTGTGAGCCAGCTGGTGGACGTTGCTGTCTTCTGGCTTTTTCGCGATGCCACCGGCGGCAAAAAGCTCTGGCTACGGGCCACTGGCTCTACCGCTGTTTCGCAGTTGATCGATACCTTCATCGTTCTTGGTATCGGCTTCTGGATTCCAGGAAAAATCACCACCGCCAACTTCCTCAATCTTGCCTTTACCAATTACACCTACAAATTCGGTATCGCCATTGCCCTAACCCCGCTCATCTATGCCGCGCACGGCGCCATCGATAAGTACCTTGGCACCTCACACACTGGCTATACACCGCCCAATCCTCAAATCGTTGAGGGTTAGAAATTGAACCGCACCGCCAACTGAATCCGCCTCGGGCTTCTTGCCGAGGTTGGTTGCAAAAACAACGTATCGGTCTGCGTTGTTGTCCCAGCCGTATCAAAGCGAGCTGTTGTCGACAGGGCAGAGAACTGCGGGTGATTCAGCGTATTGTAGGTTTCGAGGCGCAGCTCCACATTCCGCCCCTCCTTGAAACGGACGTTCCGAAACACTGAGACGTCCCAGTTAAACCAGCCCGGCCCACGCAAAACGTTTGTGCCCAGATTTCCGCCATCACCCCGTACCGGTGCTGAAAATCTCTCGGTAGGCGGGGCTTTCGCATCCAGTAGATTCAAACGCGCACCCTCCGTAGGCGTTCCCGTGATATCTACGCCGGTTGTAAGCGTATAGCCAGGAGTAAACGGAGCTCCACTCTGGCCACGAGAGATCCCGGCCAACTCCCACCCGTCCGTAATCAGCCCCACCCAGCGATTGTCCAATTTCTTGCCCAGCTTTGGCACTCGCATCGTGTAGCGGAAATTAAAGACATGGTTGCGATCAAAATTCAGCGGGCCATAATTCCGATCCTTCGGGGCAAAGAACGCGCTCACAGCCGTCGTGTCGGTGCTGGCAGTACCCAGAGCTTTAGAAAACGTATAGGCCACTGCCCAGGTCGTTCCGTTCCGAAACCGCTGTCCCGTCGAATACTGCAGCGAATGATAATTCGAGTTCGACGCAAACTCATACTGGTTGATATTTCCGTAGCCCTGGATCGGGCGTAAAAAATTCGCCGGATACGGACGCGCACTCGTCGTAATCGATAGATCTCGATTCTGCGGATTGATGTCCAGATGATTCGCCCGCCACGCCACCGGGTTGATGTTGCGAACCCAAAGCAGGTGATTCGATACCGACCCGACGTAAGTGGCCTCCATCATGAGCGTCTTGGAAAACTGATGCTGAATTCCAAAGCTGAAGTTGTAGGTCGTTGGCGGCGTCTGCCGTCCCAGCATACTCGTCACTGTACCGGTGGGCGCGAGAATCCCGCTGCCCCCAGTCGCCGCCAGGCTCTCCAGCCTGCCGTAATAAACCGTCGGGTTGAAGATCGTTGGCGGGTTGCCCAGCAATCCCATCGTTGGGTTCCCCTGAACGCGGTCATAAAACATTCCGCCGCCGCCACGAATCGCCGTCCGTCCACGCCCCATCGGGTCCCAGGCAAATCCAATCCGGGGTGCAAAATAGAGCGGTGCCTGGGTGTACATCCCGCGTTGCACACCGTTCTTGCCACCGGTAATCATCCCCTCGGCATAGTTACCTCGTCCCGGGGCATAGGTGCCGATAAAGCCCTCTGGATAGGTCTGTCCCGATACAGGGTCCTGCGCAACCCGCTGGCTACCCACAAGGCCCGGCCGCAACAGCACCGGCGCATTCGCCGCATTGTAATCTCCCAATGAAAAACTAGCCAGCTGCGATCGCGCATCATACTGTGGCGCGTCCACATACATGCGCACTCCGTAGTCGATCAGCAGCTTTCGGTTCACCCGCCATGCGTCCTGCAAAAAGAACTCAAGGTTGGTAAAGCGAAATTGTCCTTGCGGCCGGTCTGAGGCCTCGGTGTAAAAATCGTAGGTCCCGATCAGAGCATTGGCGTAAGCGTAATTCGTATCCAGCGGATTGTTCCGGTCCCGGTCGAAGCTGATCGACCCGCGCGTGGCCACGCTCGCGCTCTGATCCTTTCGCGTCCGCTCAAAGTAGACCCCAAATTTGATCGTGTGTGTCCGCCAGATCTTCGAGAAATTCTGCACCAGCGAGAAGATCGTATTCGAGTTGTAATAAGGCACGCCATTGTTCAGCGAAGGGTTGGCATAATTGGGCACGCTCGAAAAAGTCATATTCGGAATGAACCCCTCCGGGTTCAGATCCGGCCTCCACTGCGCAATGTCGATCCCACGATCCTTGCGCCTCACTGCTGCCTCATCTTCCGGATAAAAGTACAACTTGTTCTGGCTCACTCCAAAAATCGTCTCGGCAAAAAACGTCGGCGATAGGGTCAACACATTCGACATCGTCGCCGCCCGCCCGGGCCGCTGGTAGGTGATGTTGGTCAGTGGATAGTTCACACTCCCGTTCACCCAAACCCCATAAGGCGGTGCCTGATCTTCAAAGCTGTTGCTCACTCTCAAGTACGTCTGCATGTTTTTGCGCGCTGCATAATCCACTCGCGCCGTTTCCGAATGCCGCTTGAAGCTCCCACTCTGGTTCGAAATGTAATTCCACTGGTTCCTGCGGCTCACCAATGGGTCGACAAAATTCGGCAGTGGGAACAAATCCAGCACCTTGCGTCCAGGCACACTGAATCGCGATGCCGGTATCCGGTTGCCCGGAAACTGCGTCTGGTTCGCCTCCGGGTCATACACGGGAATGATTCGGTTGCTCGTGTCAAAGGTCTGCGAAAAGTCCCCCATGCGCTCCAGCTGCGTCGGCACCCGCACCGTCCGCGCTGCGCCCAATACTACTTTCTGCTGCTGCAACTCCTGGTTCCAGAAGAAGAACAGCTTCGACCGGTCCCGATTGAACTTGCCAGGGATGTAAACCGGCCCGCCAATCGCGTAGCTCCCAATGTTGTATCGATATGGCGGACGTTGAATCCCATTCCGGTTGTTAAACCACTCATTGGCGCTAAACGATTCATGCCGGTGATAAGCACCTACAGACCCCCTGTACTTCTTCCCGCCGCCTCGTGTGATCACTGTAATGCTGCCCCCGGAATTACGCCCATATTCTGCTGCATAATTCGACATCAACACCCGCACCTCGCCGATTGAATCCATCCCCGGCGTCGTATGCATGCTGCCATTGGACCCCGTATCCAGACTCGTTACTCCATCAATGGTGACGTTTTTCGATGCACTGCGGCCGCCTGCAATATGTAGATTCCCCACCGAATCCGCCCCCGGCGCATCCCGGTTATCCGCCACATCCACAACACCCGCCATAAGTCCAATCGCATCGAAAAAATCCCGGCCCTTCAATGCCATCTCATTCAACTGAGTCCCGGTCAGCGTCCCCGATCTCTCACTCGATCCAAGCTCTACACGCGTCGACTCGGCCGTAACGGTTACGCTCTCGCTTGTCTCACCCACTTGCAGCTTCAACTGCCCCATACTCCGCTGCTCACCCGAAGTGATGTCGATGCCTCGCTGTTGATACTTCTTGAATCCGGGCGTATTGACCGTAAGACTAAACGAGCCTGACCGCAAATCCGGAAAGCTGAAAAAGCCTTGCTCGTTGCTGACCCCGCTGCGTTCAAAGCCGTTTGAGGCATCAACAACTTGAACCATGGCCCCAGCCAGTACGGCCCCGCTTTGGTCCACAATGGTTCCACTAATGGAACTGGATACATTCTGGCTCCACGACGCCATCGCCAGCAGCACAATCACCCCGAAAATGCGCATAATGCGCACAAATCTATCCCATGCGGGACCAGGCTGCAATACTCTTATCCAATTTATGAATTAACTCTGGTTCACCTAACAGAAAGGTCTGCGTAAACCATACCGCTTCTCCGCAAGATTTGCGGTTCACCGGGCAGTCATTCTTCTTACGCCACTTATCAAAATAGTTCTTGCCGTAAGCAAATTGATACCCGCGCGACTCAAACGTATTCTTCAAAAACGGCTCATCCTGCAACGGCGCATAGCCACCCGAGGCTGGCAATTTTTCTTTAGCCAGATGCTTTAGAAACTCAGCCCTGCTGCGCCCCCCAAATTTGGCCGCATCATAGCGAAACATATACAGGTGATAGGCATTCCGTGTGCAATCCTTTGCCACTTTCATCGGTGTCAGCCCTTCCACCCTGCTCAAGATGGCATCAATCTTGCGTGCGGTCTCGGTACGCTTCCTGGCCTGTGCTTCAATGCGCGACATCTGCGCACTCAATAAGGCCCCCTGAAATTCGGTCAGACGCAGATTCGCCCCGGACATCTCGTAATGGAATTCCGTCCCCGGTTGCGTCCTGCCTCTTGAGTTGTTGTGAAATGCAAACGCTCTCTCGGCCATCGCGGCATCGTTGGTAACAACGGCCCCGCCTTCGCCAGAATTCAGATTCTTCGAAGCCTGAAAACTAAAACAGCCAAGCGTCCCATGCGGCCCTACATGTTTACCCTGCCACTCGGCCAGATGCGCCTGTGCGGCGTCTTCAATCACCGGGATATTGTGCTTCCGGCCCAGAGCCACCACTTCACCAAGTTCCCCTACTCCACCTGCCATGTGAACCATGATGATGGCCCGTGTCCTCGGTGTGATCTGTTCGGCTACCTTTTTCGGATCGATCTGCAGCGTCGCCGGGTCAATATCGGCAAACACCGGTACAGCATGAAAGCGTAGAACTGCGTTCACTGTCGCGATAAAAGTGTACGGAGGAACAATCACCTCATCGCCAGGTCCAATCCCCAACACCCCAAGTGCCACCAGCAAGGCAGATGTTCCATTTGCTACAGCAAGACAATGGCCGGCTCCGGTCAGCTTGGCGTATTGCTGCTCAAAAGCAGCGACTGCCCCACCATTTCCTCGGCCCCACTTGCCACTCTTAAGAACCTTCTCCAGCCCATCCTCTTCTCGTTGGTCAAATATGGGCCAACTCGGAATCAATTCCGGTTCCGCTGCCCTTGCAGCTTCAGTTGCATATTGAACGGCAGGCAGGCTAACAAATTGACGGCGTCGCATTACAAGATTCTATCCAAACAGATTTATTGCCAGTACAGTTGATTTTTGTAGCCCTCCTGTCACATACTTAGAGGTTTTCCCGCTCTTGTCGGGATTATGCAAATGAAAGTACGAGTCCTGTACCACGACCATTGCTTTGACGGGGCTGCCAGCGCAGCCTTTTTCAGCCGTTTCCTGAAAGAAACGAAGCATCCCGATGCAACTTACGCCTACACTGGCATGGCTCATACGGCCGACCAGCTCTTTGCTGATTCCATGTTCGACGGCGACGTCAATGCCATCGTAGATTTCAAGTATTCGCCCAATCCAAATCTCACCTGGTGGTTTGACCATCATCAGAGCGCTTTCCTTACCAACGAAGATTCAGAGCACTTCCATAAAGGAAACAACCCCCTTCATTTCTTCGATCCCGGATATCGAAGCTGCACCAAATTCATCCGCGACATCGCCCGGGACAAATTTGGCTATCAAGCTCAAGATCTCGAGGATCTCGTCAAATGGGCCGACATCATCGACGGTGCCCAGTATGCAACTCCAACCGAAGCTGTAGAGCTAAAGGCATCTGCCACTAAACTCGTCCTTGTCATCGAAGCCTCCAAAGGCTCAGAAATGGTCCAGAGCATCATTGCAGCCATGCAGACCATGCCTCTGGATGAAATTGTTTCGAGGCCGGAAATTGCCGCCGCCTTCGCACCCCTCTACCAAAGACACCTTCGTTCGATCGATGTCATCGGTAAGCAAGCTACTACCGAAGGTGGCGTAATCTTCTTCGACCTCATAGGCCACGATCTCGAAGGCTACAACAAATTCGTACCTTACTATCTCTTCCCCAGCGACACCTACACGGTTTCTGTGAGCGAATCCACTTTCCGCACCAAAGTCAGTGTTGGTTCAAGTCCTTGGGCTAAAGAGATCAGCCACAACCTCGCTTCGATCTGTGAGCGTTATGGTGGCGGAGGCCACCCGCGAGTGGGCGCAATCAGTTTCCCCGTTGGTGCCATAGCGGAAGCCCGCAAAGCCGCTGCCGAGATCGCCGCCGAACTCAAAGGCTAAGGGTTCTGACCCAGCATCTGCCCCATACCCTGCATGAGGCGCAATACGGCAGGCCCTAGCGTAACCAGCAATACGCACGGGAAGATCAAGAAAAAGACCGGGAACACCAGCTTCACACCTGTCTTTCGTGCCTGTTCCTGTGCCAACTGCCGTCTTCGCACCCGCGTGAAAGCCGCATGATTCCGAATCGCCGGCCCAAGCGAAGTTCCAAACCGGTCCCCGTCCAGCAGCAGATTGGTCAGTTTCTTTACTTCTGGCTCTCCAGTTCGTTGCGCCAGCCTCCCAAGTACATCGGCTCTCGAATGGCCTGCTCGCATCTCGAGATAAGTCAGAGACAGTTCTTCGCTTAATTCTGGATAAACCAGCTTCAGCTCTTTGCTCGTGTCCATCAGCGAACTGTCTATCCCCTGGCCCGCCTCAAGCCCCAATACCAGCAAATCCAGCGCCGCCGGTAGCGCCTGACGCAAGCGAGCCCGTCTCCGGCCTAGCATGCTGTTGAGAAGATGCTCTGGGATCAGGTAGCCAAGCATCCGGTTCTCTGTACCCTGCTGAGATCAACCTCAACCGGATCGGGTGTTCGAGGTCGTTTGCAGGCGGAAGAATGCTACCGATCTTTTCCAATGTCTGCCGAATCGGCCCATCGTCCTGATTGAGAGAGACCCCCGCTGGTATGTTCTCTGCCAGCCCTCTTTCCTCCGGCTCACGAAGAAACCAGTATCCCCCGCACAGCACCGCTATCAGTACGAAGAGAAAACATCCGCAAAGTATGAGTATTTCCATGGCTCTGCTCCTAGATCCTGATATCCAGAATCTTGCGAATCACGAAGTGTGCAGCAATCAGAAAACAGATAGCTGTCACAATCAGATACTTCCCAATCGGGTGATCGGCAAGAATATCGAGATGGCCGGGGCTCGTCCAGTTCAGCATCAAAACAATCACGATCGGCACCGCGGTTAACACCGCACCGGTAAGCTTTCCATGCGCTGCAATGGCTCGAATTTCTCCATCCAGAGAAGTCGAATCCCGCAGTCCATCCGACACCCTCGCAAGAACCTCATGCAACTTGCCTCCAGTTCTGCTC
>JAPKYY010000586.1 GCA_026394095.1 Acidobacteriota bacterium
ATATGACGACCTGATTGATGTAACCGCAAAGGTTGTCGAAGTACAGAGCAGGAAAATGCGAATCGAGTACGAAATCCATCGCGCATCCGATAAAGTCCTGCTGGCCACCGGAGCAACACGTCATCTCTTCATCAATCACGATTTGAAACCAGTCCGTTGTCCCGACAAGTACTTCGAACTATTCAAAAAGTCAGTGACATAAAAGCTTCTTTTCTGCAGATTTATTGCTACTTTCATAGTTTGTGTCTGCATGGAAACAAATGATCTGACAAAATTGTTGCGTCGAATGGTTGCCGGGGATTCCGAAGCAGGCGAAGAAGCCTTGCGCCTTACCTACCCCAGGCTGCGTCAAATCGCCCAATCCATGCTGAGCTCTGAATCGCAGGCCAAGACGCTACAGCCCACTGCACTGGTAAACGAGCTTTACCTTCGCCACCTGAGCCAGTTGAATCTCTCAATCCAGGACCGGCAGCATTTTTACTATCTCGCCGCACGCGGTATGAGACGCATCCTGATTGATAATGCACGGGCGCGCAAAGCAGCCAAGCGGGAATCATCATCGAGTCCCTTCCCCCCTGGCTTGCCCCACTGGACGCAGCTCAACCCGGAAGACATTCTCATTCTTGACGAAGCGCTGGCGACGCTTGAGAAGGAAGAACCCCGCGCGGCCTCGATCGTCAAGTGCATCGAGTAAATCGCTCTTGAAACTGCTTATCTTGGCCGTTCGCCGGGAATGCTCTATAGCCGTAGCTTTTGCAAGAACTACTGCAACTGCCGCGGCATTAGCCACCCCAGCCAACTGGAGCTTCTCCAGAATCGCTGACTCGCTTTCTCTTGAAGCCAAAGCCAGTTTCAGCCTCCAGCCAGAAAAAATTTCAAAACACACTGCGCCCATCGAAAAGACATCACAAGCCTCAAGCTTCAAACCCGCAACCTGTTCAGGAGCGACATAGTCCAGCGAACCCGCGAAATAAGTGCTCTGTTGTCCGTCAAGAATTTCCTCATAGACGGTTGCCACACCGAAATCGATCAGCATTGCCACTTCATCCGCTGTACCTGCATTCCGAAGCACAATATTTTCCGGCTTGAGATCCCGATGCAGAATTCCCTGCCGGTGTACTTCTTCGAGGGCCGACAAGATCTGGCTGATGATCCGGATGGCACGGCCAATCTCAATTTTTCCCTGCCGCAAACTCTGCCTCAAAGTCACCCCGTGGATGTATTCCATCACCAGATAAGGACGCTCCTCTGGGCCCAGCCCGTGATGAAACAATTTCACGACACTCGGATGCTGAATCCGTTGCATTGATTCGATCTCGCCCTCCAGCCGCTTGGCTAACCAACTTCCTTCTCTAGCCGGCTGCTGGAAGAGCTTTACGGCCACACTGCCGCCACCCTTCACATCCTGAGCCAGATAGACTGTGGCGAAACCTCCTTTGGCAATCACATGCTCGAGCAGAAAACGCTGATCGAGGATCAAGCCGCTACGAGTTCGCTCGTCTTCGTTTACTTCCACATTGTCAAAATGTTGGAGC
>JAPKYY010000916.1 GCA_026394095.1 Acidobacteriota bacterium
TGCCGGGAACAGTGTAGTTAAGGATGCGGCGGCCATTGACCTGTGCGCCGTTAGAGACGAGCGAGAGGCTGGGGGAATCGTAGAAGAGACCGTAGCCGGCGCGGATCACGGTTTTGCCGTCTTTGAAGGGTGAGTAGCTGAGGCCGATGCGCGGGGCGATGTTGTTTCTGTCGGTGTTGATGTTACGAGAGAGTGCGAAGGGGGCCTGGTTGTCGAGGACAGGGAAGAGGATCAACTCGTAGCGGACGCCGAGATTGAGGGTGAGGCGGGAGTTGATGCGGTATTCGTCCTGGGCGAAGAAGTTGACGAAGTGGAAGCGGAGGGTGACTTCGTTTTGACCGATGTCCTGGGAGAGCTGGGTGTAGGTGTAGGGCCGGTTGGTGGCGGGATCGATGACGTTGCGCGTGGTGTTGAGGTATTGATCAAGAGGCGTAACGGCAGGGCGGACGCCGGTAACGGCGGCGAGGCCGTTGAAGCTGAAGACGCGAGTGAGGGCGCTGAGGACGTCGAAATTGGTGGTCTGGTAATCGATGCCTGCTTTGAGTGTGTGGCGGCCTTTGGTCCAGGAGAGATTGTTGATGAACTGGGTTGAGGATTCAACTGAACCGGAGCCGGCGAGGGGATTGACGCCGAAGTTGGCGACGTTGTTGATGTTGATCTGAGCGCCGTTGGCGGTGCCTTGGGCGTAGGGGAGACGGGTTTCGGCACGGCGGTTGATGCCGAAACGGAATTCGTTCAAAATGTTTGGACTGATCACGGTGGCGAGTTGGGCTGCGCCGCCGTTCATGCGGTCTTCAAAGCTGAGACTGCGGCCGATGGTGGTGAGGCCGCCTCCGCCTCCGGGTTGGTCGTTGGTGAAGCGGTTGTAGCGGATGAAGCCGGAGTTCTTGTCGTTGAGCTTGTAGTTGAGTTTGGCGGAGGGAGTGTGGAAGGTTTCGCCGAAGGTGGAGTTGCCGAGGTCGCTGGCCGGGAGATTGAGGGCCGAGACGACCGAGGGAAGGATGGTGACGGGCTGGGGTTGTTTGAGCGGGTTAAATTCGTCGTTGATGAAGAACCAGAGGCGGTCTTTTTTGAGGGGCCCAGCGAAGTTGCCGGAGACCATGTACCAGGATTGGTCTGCTTTGACGGCGGCGAGGGGAGCGCGGGCGGTGGTTTCGTTGGGACGGTAAAGACCCATGCCGCCGCCGTGGAACTGGTTGGTGCCGGATCTTGAGACTACGTTGATGACGCCGCCGGCGGCGCGGCCGAATTCTGCGGAGTAAGCACCGGAGATGACTTGCATTTCCTGGACGGATTCTGGTGTGGAGATGACGAGGCGGATTTGACGGGAGTTGCGGCGGGCGGTGTTGTCGAGGCCGTCGACGGTCCAGGTGGAACGGTTGCTGCCGCCGAAGGTGAACTGGGTGGTGCCGAAGCCGGTGGAGGGGATGCCCTTGACACCGGGGCCGAGGAGGTGGAAGTTATAGACGTTGCGGGAGGTGATAGGGAGAGAGCGGACTTCTTTTTCGCCGAGGACTTCCTGCTGGGCGAGCTTGCCCGGGTCGACGATGGCGGCGTCGGCGGTGACGGTGACACTTTCGGTTGTCCCTCCGACCTTGAGGGAGACGTCGATGCGGGCTTGCTTGCCTACCGAGAGGAGGATGCCGGACTGTTTGAAATCGGAGAAGCCGGTTGCCGAGACGCGGAGATCGTATTCACCAACTTTGAGAAGGGGGAAGCGATAGTAGCCTTCGTTGTTGGTTGTCGTGCTGAGTTCGACGTTGGTTAGGACGTTGCGGGCGGCAACTTGGGCGGCGGCGATGCGGGCGCCAGAGGCGTCCTGGATGTAGCCGTCCATGGCGGCGTCTGAGGCGTTGGACTGTGCGAACACACTTGTGGCGGCGAGGAGCAAGACTAGAAAGCGCATGTAGCTTTGAGGTTAGGAGGCGGGTGTTAAAGGGAGATGAACGGTGTGTGACGTTGTGGTTAGAAGGCTAGCGAATCATCCTGGCGGCCAGGATCGATCGGTGCCTATAGACTTCACTTGTTGGGCGGAAATGGTTGAGGCTCGGGATTGGATGCCTCGCTAAAGAGCGCATCGAGCTTCCCCGCTATTGAATCTGAATCTAAATCACGATCCCAACGGGATTGATCCTGCTCGTGCACCCATTGTGAAAGTTTCTTGATCGCTCGCTCAATTTGTTCCATTGCAGACATTGCTCTCATCTTACGGGATGACCGGGAGGATGATGTGTGAGGGGTGTTGGGGGTCCAGATATATGGTGTTGGTGGCGATGCGGGTGCTTCTGTTGTTGTTGAGGGGCTCGCCTGTGTTTGGGTTGATGTCGAAGCGGGGAAAGTTGGAGCTTGAGATGTCGAGGCGGATGCGGTGGCCTTTCTTGAAGACCAAGGATGTTGGGTACATCTCAATCGTGTACTCGGCAGGCTGGTTGGGCTTAAGGAGGGTTTGCTTTGTGAGGGTTTCGCGGTAGCGGGCTCGGATGATGCTGTCGCCGATGTTGAGGTCGACGCCGGCGGGGAAGTCTTTGCTCGGTGGGTAGACGTCGATGAGCTTTGCGGTGAAGTCCGTATCCGGGCCGTCAGATGAGGCCCAGAGCTTGACTACGAGGCGGCCGGTGACTTCGATGTCTTTGTCGAGTACCGGAGTTTGGAAGACTACGATGTCGTTGCGGGAAGATAGCGGCTTGTCGTCTTTACAGAGCCAGAAGCCGGTGCGGCACTTCTGGTCGGCTGCGCCCTGGAACATGAGGGTGCCTTGCGAGGAGACATTGCCGCCGAGGGTGGGGACAGGGTTGGCCGGGTCTGCCTGATAGGAGATGGGCGGGTTGTTTGATGGCTTCGCTTGGGTAAGTTCGTTTTTCGAGTTGAGGTAAAAGGGCGTGTACTTTGTGCGGGCTAGCGGCCATTCGTTCTCGGTTCGCCACTGGCCACCAACGAAGATTCGGCCTTCGGGGGTTTTGTGGGCATCGCCGCCACCCATGACGTAGATGCGGACGGGTGGTTCTTTGTCGACGCCGTTGTCGATGTTTTTGAGCCAGCGGTCGTACCAGTGGATGTGGAAGGCGTTGAGATCGAGTGAGGCGTCGGGGGTGAATTGAGCCATGCCGGCGTGATCGAGGTTTTCTGAGCTGTGGATCCAGGGGCCTACGATCAGGCGCTGGAGGCTCTTTTTTGCTTTGGTGAGTTCGATGAAGTTGAGGTTGGCGACGGAGGTGCCCCAGGAGTCGTACCAGCCGGTGGTGTGATAGGCGGGAACGTCTTTGTATTCCTTGAGATGGTCGATGACGCTCGAGCCGTGGTCTTGCCAGAACTTGTCGTTATCGCTGTGGCTCATGGCTTCGATGAGCCAGGATTCGTAGTCGGGGGCGAACTTGAGGGGAGTGGTGCCGGAGCGGAGTGGGAGGGCGCGGACGTATTGCTGGACTTGATTGCCAAAGTCGGCGAGGGCTTGGGCGGCCTGGGGGTCTGTGGTGGCTCGTTTGGCTGCGGGCATGGCGAGGGAGGTGCCTGCGGCGTTGCCGAGGGTTGCGACCCAGTTGAACCAGCGGAGTTCAAAGGCTCCGTTGTGGCGCATGCCGTAGCGGCCGAAGTTGGTCATGGCGTTGCGGGGGATCATGGCCTTGATGTTGGGGGCGTTCGCGATGGCTATGGCGTGTTGGGTGGCTCCGCCGTAGGAGGAGCCGAAGGTGCCGATGTTGCCGTCGCACCACGCTTGTTCGCCGATCCATTTGGCAGTGTCGAAGCCGTCGTTTGGATCGTCTTTGATCGGGATCCAGTGGCCTTCAGAGTCATAGCGGCCACGGACGTCCTGGATGACGACGGCGTATCCGGCGGCATTCATTGCTTTGCTGAAGGCGTTGGCACCGCGGCCCTTGCTGTAGGGGGTTCTGCCGAGGAGAACCGGGAATTTACCCTCGCTTTTGGGCAGGTAGATGTCGGTAGCGAGTTTGATGCCGTCTCGCATGGGAACCATCTGGGTGGTTTGGGCAATAGCGGCAAAAGCGAGGATCAGGAGCAGGGTGGCGCGGCGCAGCATAGAGTGATGCCACAATAACAGAAAGGAGTTTGCCAATGGCCATAGCGATGACGCTGAACGGGAAGCCCGTTAGTGTTGAAGTCCCTGCGAACATGCCACTGTTGTGGGTGTTACGCGATGAGTTGGAGATGTGCGGCACGAAGTTTGGGTGTGGTGCCGGACAATGCGGTGCTTGTACCGTACATCAGGATGGGGTGCCGATTCGCTCGTGCCTGACGCCGGTGTCGTCGGTGGCTGGTAAGAAGATCACAACCATTGAAGGGCTGTCGCCTGAGGGGGCACATGCGCTGCAGAAGGCGTGGATGGAAATGGATGTACCGCAGTGCGGTTACTGTCAGGCGGGTCAATTGATGACCGCGGCGGCGTTGCTTGCGAAGAACTCGAATCCGACCGATGCCGAGATCGAGAATGCTCTTGATGGAAATCTTTGCCGTTGTGGCACCTATACGCGTATCAAGAAGGCCGTGCATCTGGCCGCGCGTTTGATGCAGACCTCTAACGCTTCGGGGGCTAACAACAATGAATAGCCGTCGTTTCTTTTTGAAGGTGTCGCTGCTGAGCGGCGGCGGAATGTTGATTGGTGGCCATGAGGCGCTGGCACAAGGGCCGCGCCGGGCACAGGCTCCGCTGGACCCGAATGCGTTTGTGAAGATTGCGCCGGATGGCATGGTTACGCTTACCGGCAAGAATCCGGAAATGGGCCAAGGTATCAAGACTGCGCTCCCGATGATTCTGGCTGAAGAACTCGACATCGATTGGAAGCTTGTGCGGGTAGTGCAGGGCGACCTTGATGAAGTGAAATTTGGATCGCAGTCCGCTGGCGGTAGCCGTTCTACTCCGAATAACTGGGATCTGTTGCGGCAGGTGGGTGCTACGGCGCGCCTGATGCTGGTGCAGGCCGGGGCGGCAAGCCTTGGTGTGCCAGTGGAAGAGTGTTCGACCGAGATGGGCCGCGTGCTGCACAAGGCCAGTGGCAAGAGCGTGAGCTACGGCGAGATTGCATCGAAGGCCGCTACGTTGCCGATGCCGAAGCCGGAACAGGTGAAGCCGAAGGATGCCAAGGATTACAAGATCATCGGCAAGAGCATGCCAACGATTGATTTGCCGGCGATGGTGACCGGCAAGCCGATCTACAGTATCGACTTCAAGCTGCCGGGTATGCTGTTTGCGGTTTACGAGAAGTGCCCTGTTTATGGTGGCAAGGCCGTGAGCGCGAACCTCGATGAAATCAAGAAGATGCCGCGCGTGACTCATGCTTTTATCGTCGAAGGTAATGGCGATGTTACGAGCCTGGCGAGCGGTGTGGCGATTGTGGCTGAGAAGTGGTGGTATGCCAATGAAGCCCGCAAGAAGCTGAAAGTGGTTTGGGAAGAAGGCCCGACGGTTTCGCATACCAGCGTTGGTTATGACGCCAAGGCGAAAGAGTTGTTCGCGAGCAAGCCTGCGTTTGCCATTCGTAAGGATGGGGATGTGGAAGCAGCTATCGCTGGCGGCGTGAAGAAAGTGGATGCGAAGTATCAGTATCCCTTTATCTCGCACGCACAGATGGAGCCGGGCAATTGCGCGGCACGCTTTGTGGACGGCAAGCTGGAAGTTTGGGCTCCGAGCCAGACTCCGGGACGCGGCCAGCAGATGGCGGCTAGTGCGCTGGGCCTGAAGCCGGCCGACATCACCGTGCACCAGTTGCGCACCGGTGGTGGCTTTGGTCGACGTCTTGCCAATGACTACATGATCGAGGCTGCGTGGATTGCGAAGCAGATTCCGGGTACGCCGATCAAGCTGTTGTGGACTCGCGAAGACGATATGCGCCATGACTTTTATCGCCCTGGTGGGTATCAGCATATGCGCGGAGCTGTGGACGCGAGCGGCAAGATTGTCGGTTGGCACGATCACTTTGTGAGCTTTGGTGAAGGCGAGAAGTTTGTGTCTTCGTCGAACATTTCACCGGGAGATTTCCCGGCGAACTTTGTGCCGAACTTTGGGGTGGAAGCAACCCTGATTCCGACGAAGGTACCGACCGGGCCGCTGCGTGCGCCGAGGTCGAATTCGCTGGCATGGGTGATCCATTCCTTTATCGATGAGCTGGCTCATGCTGCTGGTAAGGATCCGGTGCAGTTCCGTCTGGACCTGCTGGGTGACCAGCCGGTGGTGGGCAAAGGCATGGAAGCTTATGATGCAGGACGCATGAAGGCTTGCTTGCAGTTGGTGGCCGAGAAGAGTGGCTGGGGCAAGCGCACGATGC
>JAPKYY010000461.1 GCA_026394095.1 Acidobacteriota bacterium
ATCCTGAGGCCCAACGAAACGATGCTGGTTGAGATCGTCTTGCGACGGTTGGTAGACACCAACTGCTTTCGATTAGCAGACCGATTGGCCCCGCAAGACATTGACGGTGCCCCTGGCGGGAAGACGTGTTAATCATCTCATCTTGAGTGCCAAAACTCCCCAGATTGGTCGACAGACAGCATGGCAGACGCAGAAAATGCACCCTTTGTGGATACGGCAAGTCCAATAGGGTGTGTACCTGTTGCAATTCCTTGTCTGAACTGGCATTTTACGAACTGCGACCTGTCTGGGGAGTTCTCTGATGAGCTTGCAGACTCTTGCGATTCTGGGATCAAGCCTTGCCTTTCTCACCTACGGCTGGTTAAGTCTGAATACGATGTCAATGCAAGCGGATTTCAAGCGATTTGGCCTCGAAGAACTCAGACCCTTGACGGGCATTCTCCAACTGCTTGGCGGTATTGGCCTCCTGGTGGGATTGAGATGGCCCTTCGCCTTGCGGTTCTCCGCTGCAGGAATTTCACTTTTGATGATTGCCGGGCTTATAGTTCGTCTTCGGGTTGGAGACAATTGGCTCTTGTGCCTGCCAGCATTTGCTTTTCTGGTTTTGAACGCCTACATCCTGATGAAATCTTTGAACTAAAGAGGGCTTAGAAAAGCGCTACTACTATGGCGAGGACTAGAAGGGTTAGAGCGGGTAGAGAACTTTTCAGAGGATCCTTGACCTTAAGATGCATCGCAACAGCGCCCAGCATCAGGGCAGCAACGGCAATCGCTGCGGGCCGAGTGAGGGAAGGCAGCCAAAGACCTAGAATCAGGCACAGACCCAGGGAGACCTTCAAAACTCCGATTACCTTCATCATGCCGGAAGAAAGACCATACACGGCAAATTCTTCTCGCATGTTCCTGGAAGCTCCACCACGCCAGGCAGTTGCTTTATCAGTGCGAAGCAACCAAACATTGAGCAAGCCGAGCCCGATGATCAGCTGAAAAGTTCTTAGAAGCCACTCCAATTTGACACCCCCACTTTGAATGCAGGCAGCTTCGCATTTGCGTGTCTATCGTGCAAACTCTGTCTGGCTCTCAATACGAGAGTATACCCACAAGCGATGCCGGAGCAGCTCGGAAGGCTCTTCCAAGGGGCCAAAGTGGATCCCCCGTTACACTAGCACTGATGAGTCAGAATCAGCCCATCGATGAGATTTACAGCGAGCTGCACAAGATCGCTGCGATCCATTTGAGCCGGTCGGTGAGCCACGCCTCAATGCAAACCACACAATTGGTGCATGAGGCGTGGCTTAAGCTACATGGACGTGGCTGGAAGATCAAGACTCATTTCCTTGCGATGGCGTCACGTGCCATGCGCATGGTGCTGATCGACGCCATACGCGCACGGACGGCTGAGAAAAGACAGGGAGATCTAGAGCGGATCGACTGGGCACCTGGCATTGAATTTGCAGCTTTACAACTCTCGGTGCCGGTGGAGCGGCTGCTTGATCTTGACGCAGCGCTGGAGCAGCTTGCAGAGAAAGACGTGCGAAAAGCTCAAGTCGTCGAGATGCGGTTCTTTGGCGGGATGGAATTTGCCGAGATTGCTGAAGCACTGTCGGTATCGCTGATTACCGCGAAGCGGGATTGGGACTTTGCCCGGGCGTGGCTTTTTGCCAGACTGAAGCTGCTGCCTTAGCCCAGGGCGAGTTCGGCAGATGCGTCTGCCAGTACTCATGAGCACGCTTGGCGAGAGGAGCCGCCACGGTGAGTTGATTGCTGTTTATAGCGATTTGGGCGAGGGCCGTAAGGGCTTCAGCATGGGGTGGAATCATCAGTGGTACCGCCTGCTCGTAGTATTTGCGGGAGGCTTCGAGAGCAGTAGAAGCTGCTGCGGTATTACCAAGAGCGAGCTCATTCAGGCCGGTTTCAAGATGGATCGCAGCTCGTTCCCTCTCAGGTATGGCGGGAGTTGCTAGGGCACGGCGTTGACGATCGAGAGCCGCCTGGAACTGTCCGGCCAAACGCAAGGCAACGCCGTGATTGTAAAGAACAGGACGTACAGGAGCAGCGGCCTCCAGTCTGGCGAGGGTAGCCAGTGCAGACGCAAGTTGGCCATCGTACGCGCGCGCCAGGGCGAGTACAGCTTGATTGGGAATGGGGATGTCTACGTTGAATTGGGCACTGCGCTGGTCGATCTCGGTGGTTAATGCAAGTGCTTCTTTGATGCGGCGTGCGGCAATCATGATGGCGGCCTGATTGACTGTGGTCAAAACATAAGATTGTGGCGCAGTTGTGTCGGTAGCAAACTCTTTCACGGCCCAACCGTAATTGGCTATGCTGCCATCGAGGTCGCCGTATTGTGCCAGGTAGCGGGCAAGATGCGCGTGATAAAACGCAACGATGCGAGACTTGGAGCCGAAGGCCTGCTCTGAATCTAGAACTGCTTCGCGGAGCATTTTGAGGCCCTTCTCCCACTGGCGGGCATCACAGAGCGCCATGCCGAAGTTCATGCGGACATCAAGGGCGTTGGGATGTTTCGGGTCCTGATGGAGGACGTCGAAAGTAATGCGATGCACGCGTTCAGCTATTGCCAGAGCCTCGGGAAATTTACGGGTACGTTGGTAGAGAAAGGAGAGATGAACCAGCAACTGCATGAGTTGCTGATCGGATTCGCGAAGGTGTTTGTTGGCGATGGCCAGAGCTTCGAGAGCCATCGTTTCGGCTTCTGGAACGTGCCCCAGGGCAACGGCATTGGACGAAGCTTTTTCCAGTGTATAGGCAACAAAAAGCGGGTCGACCTGCGGATTCGCGCGCATGCGGCGGAGCAGGTCTTTGTACTCTACGTCGAGCTTCGCCCTCGATTCTGCCGTGTCAAGAAGGCCAAGCTCAATCGATTTGGCTTGCAGTGTGCGGGCATGATCTGCGCCAAGAAATTTAGTAGACTCTGCAACCGCCTTGGAGGCGATGCGCAGTGCGGGGACGTAATCCTGCATGGAGGATAGGCTCTCCGCGATGATCGTGCGGAGCTCAATGCGAAGGTCGGGACGGGAACCGAGGGTCCGGTCAATGCGTTCGTCGGCTTGGGCCAGGAGCTTACTGGCAGCAACATCTCGCGAACCGGCGTTGTATGGGTTGGCCCCCTTAAAAATCTGCGTGATGAAATCTTTGACCTCTTCGGCGCGTGCCTTCTCGGCAAGAGCAACTTGAGCTTGCCAGCGAGCGAGAGCTGCGGTGGCAATGAGGGCGAGGATTGCCAGGGTTGAGGCAGCGACAGCCAGCTTGTGCCGGTGAATAAATTTGGAGGCATGGTAGGCCCAGGAGGCAGGGCGGGCGAGGATGGGCTCGTTGTTGAGGAATCGCTCGATGTCGGCGGCGAGATCAGAGGCAGACTGGTAGCGCTCAGAGGGGAGACGGCGAAGCGCCTTCTGTGCGATCAGGGCAAGGTCACCGGAGAAGGCGAGTGAGGGTGGGGTATCCCGTTGCACCTCGGCGATCAAGTCGGCGGTGGAGAGGGTG
>JAPKYY010000164.1 GCA_026394095.1 Acidobacteriota bacterium
CGTCATGGAGTACGTCGAAGGCCGCCCGATCGACAAGTATTGCGACGAAGACAAGCTCAGCCTCAACGATCGCCTCAAGCTCTTCCAGAAACTCTGCGGCGCCCTCCAGTATCTGCACCAGAACCAGGTAATCCATCGCGACCTCAAACCGGGCAACATCCTGGTTTCGAACGAAGGCGTCGTCAAACTCCTCGATTTCGGCATTGCCAAACAGCTCGGCCCAGCCAGCATGGAGCTCACCACCGCCGAGGGCACCCCGCTCACCCCTGCCTACGCCAGCCCCGAACAGTTCACCGGCCGTGCCGATGCCCGCAGCGACATCTATACCCTCGGCGTCATCCTCTACCTGATGATCACCGGCAAACTGCCCGACCAAGGCACCACCAAGCCCCCCAGCGAAAGCGTACGCGAAGACGTAACCCGCACCCAGGAAACCACCAAACAACTCAAGAAGCGCGTCATGGGGGACCTCGACATGGTCGTCCTCAAGGCAATGAACCGCGAATCCCGGCTCCGCTACGCAACCGCCCAGGAGCTCTCAGAAGACCTCGAACGCTTCATGAACGGACAACCCGTCAACGCCCGGGCAAGCACCGGCATCAGCCCCAAGCTGCTCGGCCTCGTCGCAGCGGGCCTGGTCGTGATACTCGGCGGAGGTGCAGCCGTCTATTTCATGAATCAGGGCAAACCGGAAGCAGCCGTAGTAGAACCGCACAAGGCAACCGAGCCCTCCGTCGTAGCTGAAGTTCCCAAATCGGTTGACCCACCGAAAACAGATCCCACCCCGACGGCGTCGCAGCCAACACCGCCTGCGCAAAACACCAGCTCTGTTCCCGTGGTGCAACCCCCGCCACCCCAGTCTCAAGTGGTCCGCTCTCAAGCACCACCACCGCAACAGCAACAACAACAGGCCCCGGCGCCAATCCCGGCCGCACCATCTGCGCCTCAGCAGCCCGAAGGCCTCGACGACGCTCGCGACAAATACGCCGCAGTCGCAGGCAAAGTCGCGGCAACAGAACAAATGTTCAACAAGGTAAAGTCAGACCTCGAAGCCAAGGGCATGTCCATCCGGGCAGACTCACTCCAGCGCGTCATTTCCATGAAGTTGAATCTGGAGCAGGCCAAATCTGACCTTGACCGCATGAATGTTGCCAGTGCGCTCAAGAACCTCACCGCCGCAGAGGCCCAGGCCGCTCGCGTGAGCAAGGAATTTGGAAGATAGTAGTATTTGAAAGTTTAAGGAGAGAATCGAATGCGTTCGCAAATTGCACTGATCCTGACCCTGAGCGTGGCATCATTGCACGGTCAGACCCCGGCAGCCCCACCAGCCGCTAAGAAAGCAGCGGCCGCTCCCAAGGCAGCACCAAAAACATCCGCCAGCCCCTTGGGCAAAATCATTCAAATGATTGAGATGAAACTCCCGGAATCTGCTGTTCTCGGTGCGATCCAGAGTGCAGGCAAATTGAACCCCACCCCGGACGACTACATCAAGCTCAAGCAGGCTGGAGCCAGCGACGCCGTATTCGCTGCTCTCGCCGGTGGCGCTGCAGCACCTGCCCCAGCCGCTGCCCCGTCAGCCCCGGCCAGAGTCACCCCGGCCGCACCCGCTGCCGTCAGCATCAATACCGACTTTTCAACTCTCTCCTGCAACAGGCCTGCCGCCTCCGCCAAGCGCGTCCTTGCCATCGATGAATTCGACTACGGCACAGTCACCACAGCAGTGGCCGCCATCTTCGGCACCCAGGTCAATGTAGGCAAAGGCATCCTCGCCCTCTTCACCAAGCGCCTCGCCCAGGACGGCAAGTATAGAATCGTCGAACGCCAAAAGCTGCAAAAGGTTCTCTCAGAGCAGGACCTCGGTGCCTCCAACCGCGTAAAGCAAGGCACCAATGCCAAAATCGGCCGCGTCATCGGTGCTGATGCCATCCTGATAGGAACCATCACCGTCTTCGGAACCGATACCCGCAACAACCGTGTCAATGCCGGTGCTGCCACAGGCGGTAGGCTCGGCGGAGTTCTGGGCGGCATCAGCGTCGGCAAAAAGTCCGACAAAGCGATCGTCGAGATCAGCTACCGGCTCGTCGATGCTGAATCGAGTGAAGTCATCGCCGTTGGCGAAGCGCGCGGAGAATCCAAGCGCACCTCAAACGGCTTCGGCGTAGCAGGCTTCAAGGGCGGCGCCGGCGGTGCGGGTGGAGTCGACATGAGCAGCTCCAACTTCCTCGAAACCGTCATCGGCGAAGCCACCGTTGACTGCGTCAACAAACTCGCAGAAATCGCGAACTCGAAAGAACAGCAAATCGCCCCCAAGTCCAGCGAAGTCGAAGCCAAGATCGCTGAAATCGCTGGCAACAAGATTTATCTCGCCGCAGGCGGCAACGACGGCGTTCAGCAGTGCGACCGCTTCGAAGTCTCCCGCGTGATCAAAGAAATCAAAGATCCCTCCACCGGCGAAGTCCTCGACCTCCAGGTTGAGAAGGTCGGCGAGTTGATGGTGATGGAAGTCCGCGACAAAATCTCGATCGCTTATTTCAATGGTTCCTCCATGCCAAAGGTGGGTTATGTGGCTAAAAAGATCAATTAGTGTTTTTGCGCTGGCCGCCAGCCTTAACGCTCAGGTCAGCGGCCTCGATGGCTTGCTGACTCAGTTTGAAGCCCAGGGCAGGCCTCGCCCAGATCAGTTGCAAAACAACCTGGCTCAGATCTCTGGCAGCCTCCGTCAGGGCGGAGTCGTAAATCCGCGCCTCCGGGGCTACCTCAATGGCGTCCAGGGCATAGCTGGCAACAATCGCGGCCTGGGCCTTGCCATGTCCGGTATCTACCGGCAGATTGGTGGCCTCGAATCCAACCCGCAAATGGCCTGGCTCAACTACCGCAACGCCTACCTGCTGCTCAATCAGTTCCCCATGGACAACCAGATCCGTGGCGAGATGCAGGAGATCCGCAGAAGCGTTGAAGTCGTCGAAGCAAGAATGCCTGAACTTCCGAAGCTCGATTGGTCCACCCTCGACGCGGCCAGCCAGAAGGAATATGACGCCGTCATGGAGCGCTACATCAGCGTCAGCGCGGCGGCAAGTTCAGCAGAAGTAACAGCCGAAACCATGCGGCGCTCGATGGCCAATCAAGGCCTCTCGGTTCGCTCAGAAATTGTTAGCGGCATGACCCGCATGAAACTGAAGCTCGAAGACGCCAAGCGCCTGATCGAGCAGAAGAATTATTCCACCGCCAAAGACAGATTGGCCTCGGCAGAAGCCGAGGCCAATAAGATACTGAAGTCTTTCGGAGGTTAACTAGCGCTCTGCCAATTAGCGAGCAGCCAGCAGTGCTCGCAGATGACGGGCACGCTCAGGGCTGCGCAGTTGCCGCAATGCCTTGGCTTCGATCTGACGGATCCGCTCGCGCGTCACGTCAAATTCCTGGCCAATTTCTTCCAGCGTATGCTCGCGCTCGCAGCCAATACCGAAGCGCAGGCGAATCACCTTTTCTTCCTTGGGTGACAAGGTTTTGAGGATATTCGCAGTCTCTTCACGTACATTGGCGTCGATCACAGCATCGACAGGAGAACCAACCCAGCGGTCTTCGATCAAGTCACCGAGCGCGGATTCACCGTCACGGCCTACGGGCGTTTCCAGCGAAACCGGGTCTCGAGAAATGGTCTTGAGCTTCTGAACCTTCTCTACCGGGATGTCCATACGACGAGCGATCTCTTCGTTGGTTGGAGCACGGCCCAGTTCTTTTTCGAGCTCACGAGTAGCCCGCAAGAACTTGTTCATGCTCTCGTTCATGTGAACAGGAATACGAATCGTACGGCTCTGATCGGCGATGGCGCGCGTAATCGCCTGACGAATCCACCAGGTGGCGTAGGTCGAAAACTTGTAGCCACGGCGGTATTCAAACTTGTCGGCCGCACGCATCAATCCGATGTTGCCTTCCTGGATCAGATCCAGAAGGTGCAATCCGCGGTTGACGTATTTCTTGGCGACGCTGACTACGAGACGAAGATTCGCCTCAACCAGGTCCTTCTTGGCACGTTCGGCTTCGCTCTCGCCATTGCGAATGTTGTGTAGCGAGATGCGCAATTCAGCAATCGACGCAGCAGCAATCTGCTCACGCTTCTTTACCTCACGCTTCAGTTCACGAACCCGTGTCTGAATCGTCGGGGTCTGCTTGCCAGCTTCCAGCTTCTCCAGTTCCATCGAGAGATGGTTCATCTCCTCGACGGCATGCTCGAGATTCTTGGTGAACTGCTTCCAGCGATGAATATTCCACGGAATCGCACGAATGCTGATCGAGAGGTCGATCCGGGCGCGGTTGTACTTGCCGAGCGCCTTCTTCTTCAGCTTCTTGTTGACGGCTGGGGCAGCTTCGTACTTGTCAAACAGAGGTCCAAGCTTCTTCTCAAGCTGGAATACCTGGTTGAACTGCTCGAGTACAACTTTGGCCTTCCGCTCCTGAGCCGCCGTTCCTTCCTCGATATCGACACCCAGGTCGACAATTTCATCGAGATCGGTCTGGCCTCGCTTGGCTTCTTCCATCAGATTGATCACCATCTGGTGAACCAGAGGAGACCGGCTCAATGCCTTTTGGGCACGAACCTTCCCGCGTTCCATCTTCCGGGCAAGGGTTACCTCACCCTCACGGGTGAGAAGGGGCACGGCACCCATTTCGCGTAAGTAGACGCGAACCGGGTCGTCCGTATAAATAGACTCTTCTTGTTGTGGCTGGCCATCGTCCTCATCTTCTTCCGCACTTTCGGGCGGAAAAAAATTAGGCTCTTCGTCAAAAGCCAAACCTAAAGCTTCTGGGGCTTCTTCTACTGCAAATTGATCGTCAAACGTATCCACTGCTGCTCACCTCACCGTCGACACACGAATGCCGAGACCCTTGTACAGGCCTCTGTTTTTGTTTGTATATTATTGATTTTGAATGACTTTTGTGGTGGGTGGCGTTCCCAGCCGGCGAAATTGGGTATAGCACGGCGTTATGACAAGGTCATCCAGTTCAGTTTAACATCGAAGTTGCCGATTGTTAACCGTCTATTTCAATTGATGCTGGATCTTTGAAATAGTTACACTTTCTAGCTTCTTCCTTTGTCCTTGATCAATCTCCTGATTTCATTGAAAAATGCTTCTTCATCCTGAAAGTCCCGGTAAACACTGGCAAAACGAACATAGGCGATCTTGTCCAACTCTTTGAGTCTGTTCATCAAAATCTCGCCAATGGCCGTCGAACTCAACTCGCGCTCCGGTTCGTTCATCATCTCGTTCTCTACCTGATCGACCAATTCCGCCAGTTTAGGAATCGGAATCGGCCGCTTTTCACATGCCTTGAGCAGCCCATTCAGGATTTTTTGCCGGTCAAACCGCTCGCGACGGCCATCCTTCTTTACCACCATGAACGGAATCTCTTCGATCCGCTCATACGTAGTAAAGCGTTTTTGGCAGGCCAGACACTCACGCCTCCGCCGGATATTGTTTCCTTCCTTGGACTCGCGCGAGTCAATTACCTTGTCTTCGATGTGGGCACAAAAAGGGCAGAGCATCTTCAGTTGGTCTCCTGTTCAATATTTCTCATACTCTTGAAGCTCAATCCTTCGCGTACAGCCAGCGTCACGCCCAAAGGCACAATCAGGGTAAATGAGATCACCCAAAGCAGGATCGCCAGCGAGCTGGCCTCCTCAAAACGCAAACCAAAAAGCTGCGTAAGTACAGCAATAGCAGCCACCTGCATCCCGCCCCCAATTCCTGGCAACTGCACCACAGCACCAAAACTCACCAGCCCCACCACGGCAATCACATCTTCCACCATCAGCATTCGGGTCACCGGAAAAGCCTGGAAAAGTGCCCAGTACACGCCCGCAATCACCACCCATTCGATGAAAGTGTAGAAAATCACCAGCCACTGCAAACGCGGATCACAGCACGCAGCCGCCCCCACCAGGAAATTCGCCGCCAACGGCCGCAGCCGGCTGGCAACCGATTCGGGGAAGCGCTCAACCAACCCAACCAGAGAAGCCCGCTGAGAATCATTCAGAAAGCGCAGCGCAAAAATGAATGTAAGACATAGGCCAGCGCCAATCAGTGCCAGCGTGCCTCCGCTGGAAACCACTAGCTGAAGCTCCGGCCCAGCCTTGGCAATTACTCCGCTACGCGCTAAATGAATTAAGCCGTAGCCAAAAAATACGATTACCACTAAAAGATCGTAGATGCGCTCAAAGAGCCACACCGCCAATTGCGAAGAAAAAGCGGTTTTAGATTCCCGACCGATCCACCACGGGCGCACAAACTCCCCAGGTCTACCCAGCAATACGATGGCCGTAAATCCAATTGCTGTACCTACAAAAAGCCGCCAAATCGAGGGTGTGGGCCCAAGCGGACGGATCATGATTTCCCAACGAATGGCACGACCGAAATAACTGAGTATTATGAATAAGATAGCTAGAGCCGCGAATTTCGGATCGAGAGACTTCAAAGTGGTGCTGAAACGGCCCCAATCAAAGCCCTCAGACCCCGTTGCCGCCCGATAGAGAATGAAGCCAACTACCAACAGAACGAGCAGTGCCACCCAGGGGATTTTCGTTCCTGTTGCTTCTGGACGAGAAGAGTTTGAAGAAATTGTTCCCACGTGTGAACTTATCATGATAAAACCTCGTTTCTCTTATCGGAAGACATTTCATGATCCACCTGACCAACAGCACCGCAGCCGCCAACCACTGGATGCCACCGCTTTTTCAGGCTGGAACAGGACAGTCACTCTCTCAAAACTCTCGTTGGGAAACCTCATTGGACGCCGATTCAATACTGGTTGAGCGTTGCCTGGAAGGAGATCAGGGATCCTGGGAAGACCTGGTCAAAGTCCACACAAGGCGCGTTTATGCTATTTGCTACCGATTCGTCGGTAAAGACGAAGAGGCCCAGGATCTGACGCAGGATGTGTTCTTGCGCATTTTCAAGACACTCCACAGTTTTCGTTCAGGCGAGGGGAGCTTTTCAGTTTGGCTCACCCGTCTGACACGCAACCTCCTGATCGACAACTACCGCAGAACCAAAGGCGAACGGATGACCGATTCGCTCGAAACTCAGTTGCCGATGATCGAAGAAACTTCGCTAGCCGGAGGCCGCACCGACGGTCTCCTCGCCGGCCGTGAAGCCAGCGAACTCCTTCAGGGAGCGCTTCAAAAGCTCTCCCCGGAATTACGCGAAGCCGTTATCTTGCGCGACTTGCAGGAAATGGAATACCGGGAGATCGCCATCACTTTAAGCGTCCCCGAAGGAACAGTAAAAAGCCGGTTAAACCGGGGCCGTGCAGAACTTGCGCGGATTTTGAAGCGGCAGAAGGTGACGATCTAAATGAACGAACTACACTGCCTCCAGATCGACGAATTGCTTTGCGACTACGTAGACGGCACTCTCAGTGCCGAAAACAAAGTTGCGTTTGAAGCACACACGGCGCAGTGCGCGGCTTGCCAGGAACTGGTAGCCGATGTGACCGGAGCAGTGAACTTCATGGAGCGGGCGGCGTTGGTTGAGGCTCCCAAAGAACTGGTTACCCGAATTCTTTTCCATACGCCCAAACAGGCACCCCTGCTTGAGGCTATGGCCAAACAGGATTGGATGAAACGCTGGCTCGCACCGCTGATCCAGCCCCGATTCGCCATGGGAATGGCGATGACAATTTTGAGTTTTTCGATGCTTGGCAAATTTGTCGCCCCCGTGCGGCAGATCAAACCGAGTGACCTCGACCCAGTCAAAGTGTGGCGCAGCGTGGACGATTCCGCCCACCGCACCTGGGACAAATTCGTGAAGTACTACGATAACCTCCGCCTGGTCTACGAAGTCCAGACCGCCATTGATGACATCAAGGGTGAACCGGAGGAGCAGGCCGGAGCAGCAAAATCCAATACCAATAAGAGTGGAGAGTCAAAATCAACCCCACCGAGAATACTGAAAATCACACACCACAACCGGAAAATCCAGGCGCCCCTGTTGTCGGCTATTGCCGGGCAACCGGGAAAGCCTTAACTGCGGCGGAAGCCGTCTACGTCAATGGCGTCCTTTATTCAAAAGAATACGCCGAGCAAACCAGGCTGACTCAGGAACCGGCTTCCCCCTATGCCGAACCCATGGTGAGCGTCCCCAAGAGTAATGCTGACGTCTCCCCAGGTTGGGCTTTTGTGCTCGGGCTCATCCCTGGCGTTGGTGCCATCTATAACCAGCAATACGCCAAAGGCATCTTTCACATCATCGTTTTTGCAATGTTGATCTCGATTGTAGATCGGGCAGGTAGCGGTGGTCCGTTAATTGGCTTTCTCATAGCCGGCTGGTATTTCTACATGCCTTTCGAGGCTTATCACACAGCGCAGAAGCGCCAACGAGGAGAGGTGGTGGACGAAATGAGTGGCTTGGTCAATCTTCCAACTGGTCTTAAGAAGCTCCCGATCGGTCCCTTTCTCCTGATCGGCTTTGGCTTCATCTTCCTGCTCGACAATCTCGGCCTCCTCCGCATCGATGAAATCCTGCGCTTCTGGCCCGTATCGCCCTGATCTCTCGCCCTGGCGTCTCCTGATCGACTACTGGCCCTACCTGCTCATCCTCTGGGGTGTCGTTCGCCTGGCTGAAATCGCTTTCCTTTCAGTTCGCAACCAGCCGCTCCCCAAACGGGGAATCAGCGGCGGCGAGTGGGGATTGATCATCTTCATCTCTGTCGTAGCCAGCGGCATGTGGTTTGCTTTTGATGCCAGAGATCGAATCCGCTCTGGCCGGGTCAACCTTCGCGGCTTGCAGATCTTCGGCGAGACTTACGAGTACCCGGTCAGCGCCAATGTTGCCTGCTCGAAAAACCCGCGAATCATTGTTGAAAACCGTCGTGGCAATGTCCGCCTCGTCGGCTCCGACAAGGACGAAATCAATGTCAGCGGCCACAAATCCGTCATGGGTCTCGACAAGAACGAAGCAGATCGCATCAACGACCGGATGAAGCTCGAAGTGGTCGTGCAGGGCGATCAGGTCGTTATCCGTACCAATCAGGAAAGTGCTGCAACCGACAACCGTGTCGACGCTGATCTTGAAGTGCACATCCCCAAAGGTTCATCTGTGGAATGCCGTGGAACCTACGGCGACTTCGATGTCACCCAGATCACCGGCAACTTTGAAGTACGCTCCGACAACGCTGGCGTCCGTGGTCAGGATATCGGCGGCAATGTCCGAATCGACTTGCGCCGCAGCGATGTCGTCCGCCTCACTCGCGTCAAAGGTAACGTCGACATCAAAGGCTCACGCGCCGACGATATCGAACTTGATGAGATCGCAGGCCAGGCCGTTGTTGAAGGTCAGTTTTCCGGCAACATCGACTTTCGCAGAATAGACAAAGGCCTGCGCTTCGTCAGCGAAAGAACCAACCTCAACATCGAACGCCTCAAGGGCCGCGCCCACCTCTCCGACGGAGACTTGGAAGTGGAAGACATCCTCGGGCCGATGAAACTGCGCAGCCGCTCAAAAGACGTACGCATCACCGGCTTCTCAAGCCCTCTGGACATCGAACTCGACCGCGGAGACATCGAACTCTCTCCCGGCAGCTCAACACTCGCAACCATCATGGCCAAAACCTCCAGCGGTGCAGTTACGATGCATCTTCCTGAAAATGCAAAGTACGATCTCGAAGCCATCACTCGGCGCGGCGAAGTCGACAACCTCTTCGGCTCTCCTCTCGACCGGCGTGAAGATGACCGTGGCGGTTCCATCCGTGGCAACAACGGCGGGCCCAAAATCAGCCTCGAAACCGGCCGTGGCAGCATGACCGTCACTCGTGGCGGCACTATGAGCAGCCGCATGGATATGTCCATGCCAAAGCCGCCCAAAGCCCCCGAGGCTCCAAAGCCACCAACAGTGGTCGAGCGCTAGTCGAAACTCTGTTAAGAAGTGTGAAAGCAGAAACCCCGCAGCCTCTGCGGGGTTCTCTATTTCTAGATGCAAAGACACCAACGGATCCTTACAGGCAAGTTTGCAGCCATACTTTCAGTACCTCTAATTTTGTGGGCCTACCCTGATGGCGCGCCCAAAAGAGCTACTGGCGCTCCTGGCGACAACACCTGCATCCAGAGCAGTTGCCACATCGGTACCACCACCAGCAACTCTCCCCTGCTGACCCTTAGCTATGAAGGCGGCACCAGCTATACTCCAGGAACCAAACAGCGTTTCACCCTCACCATTACCGATACAGCCCGTGACTACGGCTTTCAGGCATCGGCACGCCTCGAGAGCAATCTCTCCAACTCACAAGCAGGCACATTCACCCCCGTAGGCACCTCCACCTACGTAATCTGCGACAACAATTCAGACCGTCCAGCCAGCGGCTGCCCCGCCTCGGCATCGGTTGAATTCATCACTCACGCCCGCGCTGGCTCCACCCGCAGCTTCAGCTTTGACTGGACGCCTCCAGCCGCCGCA
>JAPKYY010000600.1 GCA_026394095.1 Acidobacteriota bacterium
TGACGGCAACAGCGAATTCAGTTTTAGCGGTAGACCATGATCGTGGTCGAAAGACCGACATTGCCTTTAGCGTCGGTTGCTTTGCCTTGCAGTGTGTAGCTGCCTCTGGTGATTTTAGTTGTGTTCCATCTGATCGTGAAAGGCGCAGTTGAAGACGTACCGACGACATTGCCGTTCACCAAGAGCTGCACCTTTGTGACACCCACGTTGTCGGTTGCAGAAAAGGTGACAGAAAGGTTGCTGCTCACGAAGGTTCCAGCGGCCGGACTCAGGATTCGAATCACTGGTGCCTGGGTATCGGTTGGCACCGGGGTTGGGGTAGGCGCAGGGGATCCTGAGTTTGTAGATGGAGGATTGAAGGCCATCGCAAGTGCTTTGTTTGCGTTGACTCTGCCATAACCGAAGATCGGGTCGAGGCCAATTGAGCCAAGATCGTCCGAGGACGACTGGAGGATGGCCACGACCTGAGCCGGGGTCAGGTTAGGGTTGGTTGCAAGAAGAAGTGCGGCGACGCCGGCGACCACAGGAGAAGAGAATGAGGTGCCGCAGGCGCTGCCGTAGGTATTCCCGTTAAAGGTAGTGAATACGCAGCCGGGGGCCGATAGCGTGACACGGTTGCCAGTGGTAGACCATGAGTAAATCGCGTCGTTGGGATCTGTCGCGCTGACGGTGATGATGTAAGGACTTGGTGCCAGAGTGCTAGCGGTGCCTGAATTGCCGGCAGAGCTGACGACAACGCCACCCTTGGACTGGAAGTATTGCGCTGCCGAGCTTACGGTGGAGCTGCCGGTGACATCAAAGCTCATATTGGCGACTCTTGCCCCGCGATCTGCAGCCCAGATCAATCCCGCGGCTAGGTCAGAGTAGGTTGCGTATCCTGAGGCGTCGGTAACCCGGATGGGCATGATCAAGGAGTTCCAGGAAACGCCCGCACCACCGATCCCGTTGTTGCTTAATGCGGCAGCCGTGCCTGCTACTTTGGTGCCGTGACCGTACACATCGCGTGAATCGGAGTTATTGTCGAAAAAATTCCAGCCGGAAACCAGTTTTGTGTAGAGATCGGAGTGGCCTGGATCAACGCCGGTGTCGAGAATCGCAATCTGAATGGCACTGCTGCCTTTGGAAGTGAGCCATGCACTTGGAGCTTCTATTTTCGGAAGGTGCCATTGACTGGAATAGGAAGGGTCATTGGGGGTGACCTGAACGGGTGGCAGAAGCATATCTGATTCGGTAAATTGCACTTCAGCTCTGCCACGGAATGCGTTGGCGACCGCATTTGCATTTGCAGCGGGAGGGAGCTCTACGATATGGATCGGGAATGATCCGATTTGACGGGAGCTTCTTGCTCCGTGAGCGCTAATGACGGCCTGAGCTTGCGATGGCAGCACATTGGCCCGGAACCCTACGAGGAGACGACCGGGGACAGGGGTTTGCGCGAAGGCGAGAGGTACAAGCGAGAGGACGAGGATTTGCGGGAAGAGAAATTTCATGATTTGTGATCGATATCTGACTGCTACTTGTTCATCGGTGTTACACCAAATCAGGCCACCAAGGGCTTCCCTTATTTTTTTGCTCCATTCGCTGTACGCCGCTTAGGTAGGGGCATGCCAATATCAAGAAAACTCCCATCGTTGAGTACCATTGGGCTACAGGGGTTTAAGAAGGGAGGGCCTCAATTGCCAGAGAGTGCCAGCTGAGGGGGCAGCAAATCGACCAGTAGAGCGAAGTAGGACTTTGCAGGCAACTGGCTAGCCTGAAGAGGAAATCATCTGGCTGCACCCCGGGTGTACTCGAATCGACTATGGATAGGCGGGCCAGACACGCCAGCCCGCGTATGGCTGAACTAGTTGCGGCGGAGAATGGATCCAGGGACAGGTGCACGGTAGGTGAAGCCGCCCATGATGGACCACTGGGGCATAGAGTGGGCGATGGTTTTTGCAACGGACATATCGAACTGGAAGTTGCCTTTGATGGGTCTGGCCCAGCCGACCTGAGCAATCGAAAGGGCCTCCTTGTCGAGGGTAATGTTTGCCAGGCGGTAGAACTCGACGTAGCCCTTGAAGCCGGCAACGAGGTCGTGGCCCAGAGAAACGGAGGTATCCCGTTCGAGGAAACGCCGCCTGTCTTCCGTTAAATAGAAATAGTTGAAGTTCCCGCTGAGCCCCCATCCTCCCGAGAAATCTTTGGACCAACAGATTTTGAACTTTGGGTCTATGGACCCGCTACTAAGGCTGGCGGCCCCGAGCGGTTCACTGACTTGGCCGATGAGGGCAAACTGCGGTAGAAATTTTTTCTCGTACCATGCGACGTATTTCAACCCCACCTCAAGGTCGTTATGTCCCTGATTCAGGCTTTGCCCTTCATGGTTGAAGAATCGATTGCGGGCATATCCGTCGGTTGAGTAGCGAAACTCGAGTCGCCTGGTGATGCCGATCCGCATCAGTGGATAGGGGAAGGCGACCGATCTAACCTTGCCTTCACGGTTGGTTTCCCAACTGACGGCAAAGCCTGTCTCAAGTTGGTACCAGGAGGGGCGCACGGTTGCGGCACTTTCTGTGAAATCCGGACGATCGGTAACCATCTCGTCGTCTTCTACTGGGGGTGTGGATTTGGGCAGGATGGTTTTCGGTTCAGGAATTTGCCCAAAGAGGCCGGATGCGAAAGCGCACAAAAATATGGCGCAGGAAGACTTTACTCCCAAGAGCATGATCTGTTCTCCAAACAAGATTGTGATTTGAGATCCATATCGCCAATGCGAGCACCACCAAGAGCAAAATCAATAGTTAATTAGCTGGAGTTAATTTTTTTTTCAAATTCTTGAAATTTCCCCGATAAGGAGGTGGGCTAGATAAATATCGCCGGAGACAAGCAATGTTGAAGCAGTTTGCGCTGAAGGTAAGAATTCTGATTCTGAGTGGAACTGGTGCTGCACTAGCGCTGCTACTTGGATTGATGGCCTGGTGGGCTTTGCGAGAGAGCGAGGCTGCAATGTCCAAAGCGATGGTGTACATGCAGGCGATTCGGAATCAGACGGATGCGGACATGATGCACGATGCGATTCGAAGCGATGTACTTGAGTCGCAACTGCTGGCTGATGGTGCCGACGCAGGAGAAGTTTCGCAGTCGTTGACAGAGCATGTGGCGCGCATGGCGAAGGCGATGCGGGAGAATCACTCGCTGCCGGTAGGCGATCGTGTACGCAGCCTGGTTTCTGCAGCAGAAGAGGAGCTGAATCACTATTCGCAATCCTCCCGGCGGGTACTGGAGGCGCGGTCGGTATCGAGGGCTGAAATAGAAGCGCGGAAACCTGAGTTTGAACAACGCTTCAAGACTCTGGAAGGCAAAATGGAGGCTTTGAGCGATTCGCTCGAGCAGAGTGCTGTGAGCAGCCGGGCAGAAGCGGAAGCGTTTTTCTCCAAAATGAAGTGGGTGGTTGGAAGCCTTACGGGGCTGGTGGTAGGGGTGTTGGTGCTGATTGCGGTTTGGCTCAGTAGCTTTATCAGTGCTTTGCTTGGCCGGCTGACGGGCCGACTGGCTTCGAGTTTAGAAACGGTAAATCAGGTTTCGCAAAAACTGGCCTCATCCAGTTCTTCGCTGGCAGCAAATCAGCAAGAACAGGCTGCTGCAATCGCAGAGACTTCGGCTACGAGTGATTCTGTGAGCCGCGGAGTTGTTGAATCTGCTCAACAGAGCCGGCAGGTGAGCAATGAGATGCGCAGTTTGAATACGCACATGTCGGAATCAAGCAAGGTAGTGCATGAGCTTGAAGCCCGAATGACTGAAATCGAATCGGCTAACCGAAATGTTTCCGAGATTATGAAGGTACTAGATTCCATAGCCTTTCAGACGAATATCCTGGCCCTGAATGCATCCATTGAAGCCGCGCGAGCCGGGCAGGCCGGAGCGGGGTTCGCCGTAGTTGCGGATGAAGTAAGAGCCCTTGCGCAAAGGGCAGCCGATGCATCGCATCAGATCAGTGGACACGTAAATGAGTCTTTGGAGAAAGCCAGCCAGGGGAGTGGCCAGTTAGGCCTGGTGCTGGAGGCATTTGCCAAAGGTCAGGCAGCAACTGAGAGAGTGAACCAAAGCACGGCGAGTCTGGAGACAGAATCGAATCGTCAAGCTGACAGTCTGAAAGAAGTGGCAATTACACTGCGCAGCATGGCTGGGTACACGGCGGAGGCAGCGAATCGAGCGTCCACAGGTTCGCAGATGTCTGCGGATCTGAGCCAGGAAGTTGTGCAACTGGATGAGGTCTTCCGTGAGGTGATCGAATTGGTAGGGCAACGCGGGTAGAAATTTGCCTGCAAAAGAGTCTGCGGATTAAAAACTGGGACTTGACAGGCGCTCTGGTTGCCTGACAAGCTAATCATTCGACCTAATCCCGGTTTACAATACTGGCAGAACGTATGGCCGCTTCATTTGAACAGCAAACGCAGGAACTTCATCTCGAGTCGACGCTCGATAGCGTGGACCTCGCAGATCAGACTGCACTTGAACTTGCCCGCAAAGTCGGCTTCGATGAAGACGACCAAAACTCCATATCTATGGCAGTGCGTGAGTGCATGGTGAATGCCGTTGCCCATGGCAATAAATACAATGCCCGGAAAAAGGTTTATCTGAAGCTCGAAGCAGCGCCTGGGACTCTGGTAGTCTCAATAGGCGATGAGGGCGACGGTTTTAAAGATAACGACGTACCCGATCCGCTGGCCCAGGAGAATCTCCTGAAGCAATCTGGCCGCGGATTGCTGCTGATGCGCGCATTTATGGACGAATGTGAACATGAACCCCGTGTTCCCCAAGGCACCCTCGTTCGAATGGTAAAGCGTCTCAACGCAGCCTAAAATTTTAATATTCCGAAGGAGGAAACTGTGAGCGTAACAATGAGCACCCGCCAGGTAGGCGATGTGACGGTAATCGATGCGGCTGGCCGTATCACACTGGGTGAAGGATCCAGCGCATTTCGCGACACGATCAAGGACCTGGTAACCAAGGGCGACAAGAAGATCCTTTTAAACCTGTCTGAAGTT
>JAPKYY010000058.1 GCA_026394095.1 Acidobacteriota bacterium
GGCGCGTTAACCAGCACTTTTTCAAAGAACAAATCGAGGGCCGGGCGCAGGGTTGCCATCACGGCCAGAATGTCTGCGTAGCTTGCACCTTTTACGCGGGCCACTACCTCGGTGAAGGCTGTCCAGAGGGCAGATTCGGAGGGGTCTTCAAAGAGCTTGTCGTTTACCTTGCCGGTGGGGGAGAACTTTGCCTGGTCGAGGATGTTCTTCATGCGCTTGAAGCTGGCGGCGAGGGGTTCGAAGTCTTCGCTGGCTCTTACGGCCTTGACTGCTTCAAGGCGGGCGAGGACGTCCTGGAGGTCGTCTGAGTTTGCTGCCAGCACTGCCAGGACTTCGTCGGAAGCGTAGCCGCGGATGTCACCGCAATAATATTTGACGCGCTCGATGAGGAAGTCTTCGAGCTTGTCGACGCCGCCTGCGAGTTGCTTGAGGCCAATGCGGAGTTCGCCTTCGGCGAGGATCTTGATTACGCCCTGGGCGGCTCTTCTGAGTGCAAAGGGGTCTTTGGAGCCAGTGGGGATGAGGCCGATGCGGAAGCAGCCACGCAGGGTGTCTACTTTGTCAGCGAGGCTCATGATTTGCCCGGCGCGGGTGCGCGGAATAGAATCTTCCATGCTGACCGGTTTGTACTGGTCGTAGATGGCGGTGGCTACGGCTTCGGGTTCGCCCTGAGCCTTGGCGTAGAGGCCGCCGACGATGCCCTGGAGCTCGGTGAATTCCTTCACCATTTCGCAGGTGAGGTCGGTTTTGGCTAGCTCTGCTGCGCGGAGGGCGGTGGCGTCGCCGCCCAGCTCTGTTACGAGTTGCATGACTCGTTCGGTCTTGGCGTGGTAGCTGCCGAGTTCCTTCTGGAAGGTGACTACCTTGAGATCCTCAACGCGGGCGGAGAGGGGCTTCTGCTGGTCTACGTTGTAGAAGAAGCGGGCGTCGTTGAAGCGGGCGCGGAGGACGCGCTCGTTGCCGTGCTTGACGAGGCCGTCTGCGTCATTTGCGGTGTTCATGACGGCTACGAATTTGGCTGCCAGTTTGCCTGAGGCGTCGTTGACGCTGAAGTATTTCTGGTGGAAGCGCATCACGGTAACGAGGACTTCTTCGGGGAGATTGAGATAGTCTTCGGCGAATTCGCCCACGATGGGGGTTGGGTATTCGGTGATGTAGGTAAGGGTTTCGAGCAGGGCTGCGTCGGTTTTGACGCCTGCGGGGAGGTTGTCGACGATTCTCGCGCGGCGTTCTGCAGCGCGGAGGATGACGAAGTTCTTGCGGAGGGTGTCCTCAAAGTTCGCGATTGTGACGGGGATGCGGTGGGCTCCGAGCTGGCGGTGGCCGGCGGTCTGGTTGCCGGAGGTGATGCCGTTGATTGTGAAGGGGACAACTTCTTCACCCAGCAGGCAGAGGAGCCAGCGGATGGGGCGGATGAAGCGTGCGCCGCCTTTGCCGGGCCAGAGCATCGTTTTTGGCCAAGGGATGCCGAGGATGAGGCCTGGGAGGCTGGTGGAGAGGATTTCGATGGCGGTCTTGCCGGCGACTTGCTTGCGGAAGCTGTAGTAGGTGCCTTTGGCGGTTTCGATCAGCTCAAGGTCGGTGGAGGTGACGCCGTTTTTCTTGGCGAAGCCTTCGACGGCTTGCGGGTTGGCTTGCTTGGGTGGGCCGCTGATGAGCTCTTCACGATCTGCTTCGCGTTCTGCGAGGCCTGAGAGCTGGACTACGAGGCGGCGGGGCGTCGCGTCTGCGAGGGTGACTTTGCCGCCTAGCTGGGCTACGAGGTCTGTGAGTTTGGTTGCGAGATGGTTGAGACCATCGACGATCATCCAATCGGGGATTTCTTCGACGCCGATTTCGAGGAGTAGATCTTTGGTTGCCATTATGCTGCCACCTCACGGGGGGTGAATTGCTGGTCTACCCAGAGGCCTGCGACTCCGACGGCGAGCTTGCGGACCCGGCCGATGACGCCGACGCGCTCGGTGACGCTGATGGCGCCTCGGGCGTCGAGGAGGTTGAAGAGGTTGGAGCACTTCAGCACCTGGTCGTAGGTGGGCAATACAGGGAAACGTTCTTTGCCGGTTTCGAGGCTCTTGTATAGGTCGATGAGGCGCTGGCACTCGCCTTCGTGGAGTTCAAAGAGCTTCCAGAGGGTGGGGACGTCGGCCATTTCAAAGTTGTAGACGCTGAACTGCTGTTCTTCCTTGAGGCGAACCTGGCCATAATTGAAGGCGTCGGTCCACTGGATGTCATAGACGCTTTCTTTGTCCTGGAGGAAGGCGCAGAGGCGTTCGAGGCCGTAGGTGATCTCAGCGGGGACGAGATCGAGATCTACGCCGCCGCACTGCTGAAAGTATGTAAACTGCGTGATTTCCATGCCGTCGAGCATCACCTGCCAGCCGATGCCCCAGGCGCCTAATGTTGGGGATTCCCAGTTGTCTTCTTCAAACTTGATGTCGTGCTTTTTGAGGTCGATGCCGATGGCTTCGAGGGAGCCGAGGTATTGTTCGATGACGTCTTCGGGGGTGGGCTTCAAGATCACCTGGAGCTGCGAGTGTTTGTAGAGACGGTTGGGGTTTTCACCGTAGCGGCCGTCGGCCGGGCGGCGGCTGGGCTGGACGTAAGCAACGCGGTATTCATCGGGGCCGAGGACGCGGAGGAAGGTTTCGGGGCACATGGTGCCTGCGCCAACTTCTACATCGTAGGGCTCTGTAATGATGCAGCCCCTGTCTGCCCAATACTGCTTCAGGCGGAAAATCATTTCCTGATAGGTCTTCATGCCAAATCCTCCAGCATGGGGGCTGCGAGCAGCCTCCGTTCAATGTGTGATTCGATCAGCCGGACCATGGCGCGTCGCAGGTCTCGGGCTGTCTGTTGGGTCCACTCGCGCTCTGGCATCTGTTCGACGCTTGATTTCAGGATCTCTGAGAGGATGCCTGTGGATTCAGCGCTGAGTGGGACTTCGGGCAGGAAGCCGCTGAGGCGGACTGCCCAGACTTCGAAGTAAGTGACGGCTTGCCAGACGCCGGATTCACCGCGCAGGCGCATGAATTCGAGAACACGGGCCATTAGCCGGAAGTACTTTTCGTTGACTTCCGCCAGGGGCAGGAGATGTTCAGAGATTTCGGCCATTACGTCCAGGGCTACACCAGTCGAATACACGCGGCTCAACTCAAACTGCGAGTGTTGAAGGTCGCAGTGATCAATTCGAACCAGATCCCGATTTTCTCGCGCTGTGTAGTGAATTTGCACCTGGCTCAACCGTTCGAGAGAAGATCCAAAGCCGCCTTTGGGTTTTCTCGCCCGATTGGCCACACCTCGCAATTTCCCGTGGTCGCGTGTGAAGAAGCTGACGATCAAGTCGGCCTCTTTCAGAGGGAAGGTTCGAAGCACGATCGCTTCCAATCTCTAAGGCTAACAAAAAACAGACGGCGCAGCCCTGGAGGAGCTGCGCCGTCTGTTTAAGCGGAGGGGTTTATCTTAGAAGCCGAGACGGATTCCAAGACGGATTTCACGCGGACCCTGGAAGCCACCGGACCCACCGGAGGCATAGTTGCCGCCGGCCAAGCCGTAGATGGGGTTGAGGGGGATGGACGGGCTGCCAGCGATCACAAATTTCCTGGGATCGTAGCCTGCGAAGAAGCCGCCCGGCGCTGCGTCGGGGTTGATTCCGATTGCGCCCGCGCGGTTGAGCTGAGTGACGCGGGAAACCATCGTTGCCTGGTTCAAGAGGTTGGTGACATTGGCGTCGAGGCGCAGAGTGGCGCGTTCATTCAGCCGGATCGTGTGGGACACGCTCAGGTCTGTTTGAGTCAGAACCGGAGTGCGGCCCATATCGGCACGCCCAAAAGGGAATGTGGGAGCGGACAGGTAGATGACCGATGTTGAATCTGGCGTGCCACTGTATGCGAGCTGGTTGAGACCAAAGAAGGTGCTGCCCGCTCTGGACTTCAGTTCGTAGGAGGCAAAAGCCTTGAACGTGTGGGGACGGTCAGTTGCGAGACGGCCATAAACATTCTTTTGGCTGCCTGATGCATCGAAGTAGTAGTAGGGTAAGTCGAAGGCGCGGCTGACACCTGGATCGGAGCGGCCGGATTCGTCAGAATTGGCTGAGCCCGAGTAGTTGCCGTAGAGGCGGCTGTAGGTGTAGCTGGCCATCACGTTCAGGTTGCGTGAGTAGCGGCCGTCCATACGGAATTCCAGGCCGTCGTACTGACGCTTGGCTTCAGGAACGAGGAATTCCTTGCCGTCGGGGGTCTTCTGGCCGTAGACGGACTTGGTGTCGCGGGTGAGGCCAAAGCCGGGGTTGCCGATGACGTACTGTTCGCTTTCTTCTGCGTCGAGAACACCGATGTCTTCGATGGCCTTGAGCAGGTCTTTACGAGAGTAACGGATGCTGGCCACCAGCTTCTCTGAGATCTGGTGGGCAACGCTTGCCGTGAACTCGCGCGAGGTGTAGGGCTTGATGTTAGGATCGATGCCTTCGATTTCACCGGCGGAGTTGATGGGCAAAGTGCGGTTGTCATAGCGGGTGATGGCAGGGCCACCAGCGCCGGGCGTGGTGAGGCCGAGTGCGAAGACGTTCGGGTTGTCGAGCTTGTAAACGTTGCTGACCCAGAAGTCGCCGCCGAAGCTGCCGCGGGCGAGTTCATAGCGGAGAACGTCGTAGTAGATGCCGAAGCTGCCGGCAACTTTCCACTTACCGTCGCCGAAGAGATCCCAGGCTACGCCGAGGCGTGGAGCAATCTTGTCGCCCCAGTTGAAGCGTACGGGATCTTGCACCTTGCGGCCATTGACTTCGGCCTTGTAAGGAGGCAGGAATTCGTTTTCGAAACGAACCCCGATGTTGATGGTGAGGTTCTTGCGGAGTTGCCACTGGTCTTGCAGGTAGAAGCCCTGATTATTGCTGTGGACGTTGCCGAGGTTACGGACGCCGTCTTGCCAGATGTAGTAACCGTAGGCACCGGTCTGATTGCTGATGCTGCCACGGGTGAAGCGATCACCACAATAAACCTGGAAGCGGCCATTGGGATAGAGGGTTTCGACGTCGTTAGAAACACGAGCGTTGGCATAGCCGAACTTGAGGATATGCTGCTGGCCAAAGATGTTGGTGATGTAGCTTGAGTCGAGGTAAAGATTCCTGCGCGAAGTGATGTCCTTCTTGGTAAGCAGGTTGCTGGAGATGTTGGTAAAACCATTGGCACCAGCAAAGGCTGCGGGAACAGGTAGGGGCGAGGCCGAGGAAGCCGTTACATATGAGATGAAAGGATTGCCCGGGAGGCCATAGTTGCCGACTTTATCGTTCTGATACTTGTAGCCCCAGCGACCACTGACGAGCCAGCGGCTGGTGAGCGAGTAGTTTGCGCCGATGGTGGCAGTCTGAGCTGGCTGGAAGCCACCGAGCACGCTGAGATCGTTGGAGGGTGCAGCGACGCGGATGTCGGGGTTGGGGAGGCTGCCCTGCTGACGCAGAGGGCTCCAGACCCACGAGCTATAGATCTGCAAATTGGCAAGGGGGCTGTAATCGACGCGGTTCAGCATGTAATGCGTGATGTCTTCGCGGCTAAAGGAGCGGCCGCCCGAGGCATAGGCGATATTGCGTTCGCGACGGGTGAGCTCTGGCATGTAGCTGGTGCGGAAGAACAAACGATTCTTGACGATCGGACCAGAGAAATCGACACCAGGATACAGCGAGCGGTAGGTGTCTTCTTTGGGAGCGAAGAAGTCGGCTGCGTTGGCGCTCAGAGGCGAACGTTGCCAGTATCCGCGAGGACGCGGGTTGAGCTGATTGTTGGTGAACTGACCCTGGAGGAAGCCATGGAATTCATTGGCTCCACCCTTGGTGACGACGTTGATAACGCCACCGGTGGCGCCGCCGAATTCAGCACCAAAGCCGGAGCTCTTGATCTGAATTTCCTGAATGAATTCGAAAGGAATCGAGTTCTGAGCGCGGAGTGAACCACGGCGGACGTCGGAGGTGTCGACGCCATCGATGAGGAATGCGTTTTCAGAACCTGAAGCACCGTCCACCTGGAATCCGCCCACGCCGGCATTGCCGTTCTTGACTTCGGCACGAACGCCAGGGGCCATGCCGAGGAGTGTGTGGAAGTTTCTGCCCTTGGGCAAATAGTCGAAAGAAGTGGAGCTGATGTTAGTGGAAGTTTGGGCGGAGGTCGGGTCGAGAGAGACGGCCGATTCGCTGACTTCAATGACTTCACTTACCGCGCCGACTTTAAGCGATGCGGTGATGTTGACGGCTGAACCTAGATTTACAACAAGATTGCGTTGAGTGTAGCGCGAGAAGCCATCTTTGCTGACGGCAAGGCTGTAGGTGCCAGAGGGCACGCGCAAGAAGAAAAATTTGCCCTGTTCGTCGCTTTTTGCTTCGAGTGGCCGCGGGAGAGATGCGCTGGTCAACTCGAGTTTTGCCCCGGCAACGCTGGCCCCAGTGGGGTCGGCAACGATGCCTGAGACGGTTCCATAATTTTCCTGTCCGTACATGCTGAAAACGCATGCCAGGAGCAGAATTAGTTTTTGAGAGAAGAATGTTGCCCGAAAACGGGTCCCTTGTATTCTCATGTCAATGATCTACCCTTTCCCTTAGGACTTTTGAGGTTGTCCTTGTACCCACCGATAAGTGGGATTTTGATGAAATATTAGCATACTGTTATCGAATTGACATTGTTTGGCAGATGAAGGTGCTCTTATGATGTGATGATCGGATAAAAATGTATGGATTAATTTTCAGTGCTATTCGCCTAGCCATAATTAGTTTTCGGTATCACTGAAATTGCGATTGGAGTAGGGGAAATTTTCTAATTTGCTCGGAATATTTGAGAGTTTTTGTTAAGCTGCCAGCGGGATCGCTGTGTTGCGAATCCTTGAAAATCCTCTAGTCCAGGTTCTTTGCCATGAGAGTTGCTTATCTTCTAGCTGCTTCACTTTTGACCAGTATTTGTGCCTTCTCGCAGGCGACGAGTACTTCGGGAGACATCCGAGGGACGATTGTGGACCCCTCTGGCAATTCACTGCCGAATGCGAAGCTGACGGTTTTGAATCAGGATCGGGCCTTTTCGAGATCTTCTTTGAGCAACGGTGAAGGCCGGTTTGCCATCCCTTCCATCCCTCCTGGCATTTATAAACTGCGTGCCGAGGCGGATGGCTTTACCTCAAAGCTGATTGAGAACATCGAAGTTCGGGTTGGCGATGTGATTTCATTGATGGTTCAACTGCCTATATCCACTTTGCAAACGGAAGTTGTAGTGACTGCCGACATCGGTTCTGTAGAGGTGGAGCGAACACAGCAGGCCAATACGATTGAACAGAGCCGGATCAATAATCTGCCGATCAACCGGCGTAGCTATCTGGACTTTGCGCTGCTGGCACCGGGTGTGGTGGAGACGACATCGCTGGTGGACGATTCCTCGTATCGCCCGATCCAGACCCCGAATTCGGGGCTCTCGTTCGGGGGCTCGAATGGGCGCGGCAACGGGTTCTTTATTGACGGGCTTGAGAATTTCTCGAATGCCGGAGGCGGGGTGCGGCCTTCGATCAGCCAGGAGGCGGCGCAGGAGTTTCAGATCAACCGGAATTCGTTTTCGGCTGAGTTTGGCAATGCACTTGGGGGGATCGTGAACGTCATCTCGAAGTCTGGATCGAACCAGTTGCACGGGAATGCTTTTGGGTTCTTGCGGCACCAGTCGATTCAGGCTCGGAATTATTTCGATCCGGGGAAGTCTTCGTTTACTCGGGCTCAGGCCGGGGCTACGCTTGGAGGGGCAATCAAAAAGGACAAGACGTTCTTTTTTGCAGCCTATGAGCTGCTGGCGCGGCAGGAGACGAACTTTATTCCGATCCTGCAGGATCGCGGGGTATTCAGCAGGATCACTGGCTCGCAGGACGAGTTGTTTCGATTTTTTGAAGCATCAGGCGACCCGACGCTTCGAGGTCTTGCCGCTCAAGGCCGGGTGTTATTGCAGCCCCGGTCGAGTGCCTTCCTCACGAATCTCTTCAATGCGAATTCGGGGACTTTCCCTTTTTCTCAGCTTTTGAATACGGTATCGCTGCGGCTGGACCATAAGTTCTCAGAGCGCAATAGCGGCTTCTTCCGATCGAACACTACACTCGACCGCCAGGACAATACTTCCTTCGGGGCGCTCGACGGATTTAATCGCGGGCGGCAGTTGAATCTGAGCGATTCTACTGTGGCTATCGGGGATACATGGTCACCGAATGCGAACTGGGTGGTGGAGACTCGGGCGATGTTTGGCTATGACCGTTTTGACGTCTACCCTGTGGATAAGAACGGGCCTGAGATCAATATCAACGGGTCGGGGTTCTTTGGCCGTCAGATCTTTTTGCCGGGGTCGAACTTTGAAAGGCATTATCAGGCGCTAGTGAATGTAACGCGGAGTTCGGCTCGCCATACGCTCAAGTTTGGTTATGACTTCAA
>JAPKYY010000509.1 GCA_026394095.1 Acidobacteriota bacterium
AAAGACCACGTGACGGCGATGCCTTCTTGATCTCGGCGATGATGGCTGGAGAAATCAACGATCGAATTCGCAGGCTGGAAGCAAAGCCACGTTGCTTGCCCACCATATCTGCAGCTCTACGCTCCAGTTCGGCTTGTCGAGGCCGCAGCAGCACAAGCTCTTCCCGCTTACGCGCTACGATCTTCGCCAGAATATCTGGAACATCCATTTACATGTACTCCGGCACTGCGATACCCAGCGTATTGAGGGTCTTCTCAAGCTGTTTCGCAAAGTGCATCGTCATCCACAACAACACATTTCGACGCGCTTCGTCGGCTTCATCGAGAACGCGGTAGTCGTGATAGAACTTGCTGAAGCCCTGAGCCAATTGAAAAGCGTAGCGGGCAAGCGCTGCCGGCTCACCACTGTTTACGGCGGCCTCCAGAACACTCTCCAGCCGCGACACATCCAGCAGAAGCTGCCACAGGTCTTCGGTCTCCAGCACTGTGCGCAAGACTTCTTCAGGCAGCACGGACTTGAAGTCCGGCAGATTAGGAACTTTGCGCAGGATGTTATTTGCCCGCACGGCTGCATACTGCACATACGGGCCAGTTTCGCCCTCGAAGCTCAGTGCTTCCTGAAGATCAAACGCAATGACGCTGGTTCGAGTAAACTTCAGCAGGAAGTAACGCAACGAGCAAACGGCAATCTGCTCTGCTACCTTCGTGCGGCTCTCTTGCGACTTCTCAGCGTGCCGGGAATCTACCTCAACCTGTGCGCGCTCGATCAACTGATCGATGAGGTCGTCGGCTTTCACCCCCAGGCCTTTGCGGCCACTCATTTCGACGGTGGTTTTGGCCTTATCCTCTTCGCTCAATTCAATGCCAAGCTCAACGCAGGTACGTGGAGTTAGTGCCACCATCTCGTAGCTGAAGTGGATGCTCTTGTCGGCTTGATTCGGGTAACCGAGAGCCTTTAGTCCCGCGACAACGACGTCCTGCAAGTAGCTCTGCCGGGAATCGATCACGTTGTAAACGCTGGTGCCGCCGCCAAACTGAACTCGCTCAGAACCCTCACGAGTTGCTGTGGAAACATAACAGACGCTTCCGTTGGGATAGGTGCGGAGCTTGCGGTAATAGAAGTCTTTGCCGAGCAAGCCGAACTTCCAGAGCTGGTAAGCAATGTCCTTGCCAACGTAGGTGACCGTGCCATTGGAGCGAACGATTACCTTGGAGTCTTCCTCGCCTGCGTTTTCACGGAAGGCCGAACCGGGCATCACCCAGCAGCCCTTGTTCTTGCCTTCGGTCTCAAAATAGATGGCCTGCTTTTCCTTCAGAAGCTCAAAGCAGTTGGCCCAGAACTTGAGGTGCAGGATTTCACTCTCGCGCGGAAGCACATCGTACTGGATGCCAAGCCGCAACATCGTATTCAGGTGGCAATCGACGATTGCATCGGCCACTACGTGCCCCATCTCAGAGAGGGCACCTTCGCCGCTCTCGATTGAGTGCAGAGTCTCGGTGCGCCAGCCCTTGACCTCTTCCATCTGCGCAACCTTGGAGTAGAGATCCCAGCAGAGATAGTCGAAGCGCGGCTGCTTGGCAAGCTCTGCTACTTCAGCGGCTGTCTTCTTTTCGACGAAGTGAAAGGCAGCAACAACGTCGGCTACCTGGACGCCAGTGTTATCGATGTAGTTCTGCGTTTCGACACGCGTACCCATCGCCTTCATCATCCGCACAAAAGTATCGCCCAGAATCGCATTGCGCAGGTGGCCAATGTGCGCGGCCTTGTTCGGGTTGATATTGGTGTGCTCGACGATGGTCTTGCGGATCGAGAATTCCTGAGTCTCAAAGCCGTTACCGGTCAGAATTTCGCGTGCAAACCAGCCGCGGTCGAAACGGACGTTCAGATAGCCGTTGGCTACCTCAAAGGCGGCGACGCCCTCAATCTGTCCGGTCAAGCCCGCTGCCAGTTCTTTGGCAATCATTACGGGAGCTTTCTTCAGTTGCTTTGCCAGTTGGAAGGCCACGGGCAATGCCATCTCGCCAAAGCTGGATTGCTTTGGCTGTTCGGTCGTAACCGGAACATCTACTGCGTAATTCGTTTGGAGGTAATTCGAAACGGCTCGTGAAATCGAGCGTTCTAGGCTGTGGAACACTGTTTTCAATATAGCAACGCTATACTGTACCTTTAGCGAAATCATGCCGAAAATCACGCTTTTGAACGACGGAACCACCTACGAGTTCACACCTGAATCCGTGCCCTATGGTGGACATGGCAAACCTTTGAGCCTGCTCGACCTCGCCGAACACTTCGGCTTTCACATTGAACACGCCTGTGGGGGCTCTTGCGCCTGTACCACTTGCCATGTGGTGATCAAAAAAGGCGACGACAATTTGTCGGAGATGGAAGACGATGAGCAGGACAAGCTCGATCTCGCCCCCGGCCTCACATTGCACTCACGCCTCGGCTGCCAGTGCATTGTATCGGGCGACGTAGAATTCGAGATCCCCTCCTGGAATCGCAACTACGTTTCAGAAGGTGGCGGCTCGATGAACCTCGGCGACGCCATCCCCAACCCTAAAAAGTAGCCTTAACTTCGTTTACCTGTTTGGTGTGACGCTCTACGTGTCCCGCCATCAGGACAAACCATTGATAAGCATCCAATTCTCCAAATGCAAAGTGCCTGGTGACATGGGAATGCAGGGGCAAGTCTGTCGCCGAGACAAACGAGATGGTGTCTTTGCGTGCGGCTTCAAATGCTGCACGGGCATCTGCCAGCGTCTTGAAGATTCCCTTGGGAGCCACCTCCACCGGTGCTGCCGCGCGACGGCTGCGATCTGGCATGAACTTGCCCAAAGCTTCTGCCTTGCCCCTGGTTTTGGCGCGATCTTCCTCGCTCGACGCCGGGCTTTTCAGCGTGGCCTGCATCGCGGCAAAGATGCCCCGCTCGGTCAACGCAAGATGCTCTACGCATTCGAGGACACTCCAGCGATCGGCTGCTGGCTTCTTCGCGGCATTTGCTTCGCTCACCCCATCGAGGGAATTCAGCAGAAGATCGCGAGTGCGCTCCAGCTCGATTACCGTCTTGCGACGCTCTTCGGTGGTGATCGGCTGCCCGAAGAGTGCCGGGCAGGACAAGAAGACTAGAGCCGCGGCTGCGGCGGTTTTAATGCAGACCATGAACGTAAACCTTTTCTGCGCATCTTGCGC
>JAPKYY010000089.1 GCA_026394095.1 Acidobacteriota bacterium
TCCACTTCTAACCGGTCCCTTTCAGGCAATGTCTGCCCAAACTTCTTTAGGGTCGCGGCAAGCGAATCCAACTTCAACGTTTCTTCGAACTCTCTTCGTGAGTCCGACGCCAAGCTCAAACGCTTCACCAAAGCAAGGCCCAAGCTGGTCTTGTTCTCATCATTCACACGAACCAAAATGATTATCGCTTCGGCCAATTCTTTGCTTGACCGAAGGCTCTCTGTAGCCTTTTCGAATTCTCCAGCCTCCAAGGCTGATTCAAGATAGGGGCTTGCGGTATCCACAGATGAATGGTCACATCGCGCCGCTTTGGTTTTGGATCGAGGGGGAAATGGAAGCGCTGGATCTACTTTTCGATTCCGGTACTTGGAATATTGGTGCCATGCAGTGGCCGCAATAACTTCGGCTCCACCCAGATCTACGATTCCTGGATAGGTTTTGAGGTCAATGGAACGATCTACCCTCATGGCGGTATCATAGGCTTCCTTCGCAAGATCCTTTGCGATATTCCCGCCAAGCCCATGCTCATCAATTAAAGACACAATAAAGGCAGATGAGATCGGCGCGGGTAACTTCCGATACTCCCGAAGCTTCACTGCAGCTTCGATCGGCAACTCCGCGTCGCTAGCCATCAACAAAGCCAAAAGCAAAATCATTTGCCCCTCGCCCGAAACGCCCGCACCAGCAACCGCAGCCGCTCATTCCCCGCAGCCTCTAACTCATCGAGTAACGCCGCATCCGATTGCGCCAGCCGGAATAACTTCAGGAAAGTCTCCACATAGAAATAATCCTGCTCCGCCCCGCCCTCAATCCGCAACAACTTCCGCTTCAGCTCGACAAAATCCTCTTCCTCCTCCACCTTTCCCGCCCCACAACTCGGCAACTGCTCATTCTGCGTCTTAAAATACTCAAAGTCTCCCAACACCTCATCCCGCATCTCATCCGGCACCCGAGCCGCAAAACTCCGCACCACCCCCGCAATCCCCTTCGCCTTCTCAAACTCGCGCCGCGACTGCGTCGCCCGCCGCAACCGCTGCACCAACTGCCGCCCCACCACCACCGCCCGCTCATCCTTCCAGTTGAGAACCAACTCCAGCCCCGCCTCAATCTCCACAGCAGAACGCAACGTCGAAGCCGCTGCTTCAAACTCCCCCACCTCCATCGCCACCTTCAGATACCGCGAAGGGTCATCCACCACACGATGCTCACACCGCGCCACACTACTCCTCGCCCGCACGGGAAACTCCCCCACCCGGTACACCTGCCAGGCCTCCACCAGAGCATCCTCCGGCCCACCAGCCCACGCGAGCGCCACCGGAAACTCCTTCCCCTCAACACTGCGATCCACCCGCGAAGCCACCTCATAAGCCTCACGAGCCACCGCCCGCGCCGCCTCATCCTTCAAATCAAACTCACGAATCAACCCCAGCATCACCCGCGACTGTATCAACGCCGGCAGCTGCCGGTACTCCTGCAGCTTGGTCTCCAGATCCGCTGCACCCAATACCCCGGCAAATACTAAGAACCACACCAGCATCAAGACCATCGAAACACATTAGATTCAAGCTAGGCGCAGATTCTTTGTCCTCTTCTTGATCGTTCCTGCGCTATCCCTACCAGACGGGTTAAAGCGGAATGGCTTGCCCGGTAATTAGAGGACAACCCCATGACCGATTCAATACTGCACTGGAACCAGATAGCGCTAGACGCCGCCCGCATCGACTTTTCAACAGACGACCCCACCAAAAACCCCATGCCCCAGCAAGGCGGCCCAACCCGCACCTCGCGCGCCCTCGCCATGATCCACATCGCAATGCATGACGCCTTCGTGGGTGCCAGCGGCGGCACGATCTACCTCGGGGTCGCTCTGCCGGCACCAATGCCACTCAACGCCGCTCGAATCGCAGTTGCCTATGCAGCCTACTTAACTCTGATCGACCTCTTCAGCAATCAATTCGCACGCATCCAGGCCGAGCACACAGCCTTCATCGCTATGCTTTCCGCCACCGATGCGGAAATGACGGCAGGCATGACTTGGGGCAACCAAATTGCCAACCGCATGCGCGCTGATCGGGCCAATGACAATTCGAACGTCCCCGGCCCAGACTATATTCCAGGCGATGCCCCTGGCGCACACCGTGTCGACCCAATCGACCCGGCCCAAGGCTTTCTCGGCCCCAATTGGGGCTCAGTCGCACCCTTCGGCATCGTGGACCTGGTCAACAAAGTTCCTTCGATGCCTCCCCCGGCAATGGACTCCCAGATATACGCTGACCACTACAACGCCGTCTTGAAACTCGGCAGCGCAACCGGCAGCACCCGCACTCCAGACCAAACCACCATTGGCCTCTACTGGGCCTATGATGGCCCGCGAAACCTCGGTGTCCCGCCACGGCTCTACAATCAGGTTGTTCGCGAAATCTCCATAAAGAAGGGAGCTACCGAAGCTGAGAACGCGAAACTCTTTGCCGTCGTAAATATCGCCATGGCAGACGCTGGAATCCAGGCCTGGCACGAAAAATATGTGTACAACGTCTGGCGCCCAGTGGTGGGCATCCGCGAAGCCGACGCAGGTTGGGGCCCCACCGGGTTGGGCGACGGAAACGTGGGCACAGCAGGCGACCCATACTGGGTTCCCCTCGGCGCTCCCCGCACCAACCAGCCACTCCGTCCCGCCGGCACACCCAACTTCCCGGCCTACCCATCAGGCCACGCCACTTTCGGCACTGCCGCCCTTGTTGCAACGCAGAAAACTCTCAACCTCCCTGCCAACTTCGAGTTCAACTTCGTCTCGGAAGAACTCGACGGGAAGTCCGTAGGTACCACCGGCATCCGGACCAAGCTCAACCGAAAACTCACCATCGCCAGTGCAATTGAAGAAAACGTCTTGAGCCGCGTCTACCTTGGTGTCCACTGGGAATTCGATGGCAGAGAAGGCGAACGCAACGGCCGCTTCATCGCAGAAAAGATCGCTGCAGCCTTCCCGCAAAAGGCGATCATCTAAAGCATCTCCTTCGCCAACTCCACCATCTTTCGCAGCGCCGGTGGCACATAACCAGAACTCCGCGTTAGCGCCCGCACCTGCATCACCAGTGCCGCCTCGCGCGTGCGGATCTTGCGCAACACTCCCGTCTTCAACTCCCGCTCCACCGCATAAGACGGCATCATCGCCACCCCCAACTTGCCCGACAGAGTCGCCTTCAAAGCCTCCGCACTGTCAAAGCGCATGATCGGATTGAGGCTCAGCCCATGCGAATTCCAGTACTGCGTCATCAACGCCTCAATCCGAGATCCCCGGCTGAACAAAAGAAACGGCCACTTGGCCAGACTCTTCAGCGACACCCGCGCCGGCACCTCCGCCAGGCTCGTCACTACCATCACCTCCACCGCCCGCTCAAAAGCCAGATGCAGACTCGAAGCCTCCACCCCGCCACTACTCACCACCAGCGCCAGATCTAGCGCTCCATTCTCCACCGCTGACAAAAGCTGCGCACTATTCCCCGTCTGCACATCGATATCGAGGTTTGGGAATTCCTCGTGATAGCGGATCAACAAACGAGGCAACAAATAAGTCGCAAGACTAGGCCCCGCCCCAACCCGCACCAGGCCGCGCTTCACGCCCTTCCATTCCTCCAGTGCCGACAGCGCACTCTCCTCCTGGCCGGCAATATCCCGCAGATAAGGCAGAATCACCTGCGCCGCCGCCGTTAGCCGCAACTTCTCATCGGCCTTCTCATAGAGAGGTACCTGTAGATCGGCCTCCAAATGCTTCAACTGCTTATGAATCGCTGCCGGCGTCAGATGAACCAACCGCGCCGTCTCAGACAAGCTCCCCGTCTTGGCCAGTACCAGCAAACTCCGCAACTCTCTGAATTCCATGTCTATTACTTTAACTTCTGGTAAAAGATATATGAAAATCTTTCGCTTGCGTTATCAGAGACTCTCAAATAGCTTGAAAAAACACTCGTTTTGAAGGAGTCCCCGATGACATTCCCGTTCCGCAAGCTCATGCTTGCCTTCACTTTGCTCGCCCCGGGCCTGCTCTTGGCGCAGAACGCCCAGATTACCGGTCGGGTAGTCGACCCCAGCGGCGCAATCATCACCAACGTCCGCCTCAGCATCCTCAACACCGACACAGGCGTCGACCGCACCACCGTCTCCAACACCGAAGGCTACTACTCTGTCCCGCTCCTCGCCCGAGGCAACTACCGCGTCTCGGCCCAACTCGCCGGCTTCAAGGAAGTTGTCCGCAAAGGCCTCTCCCTCGATGAAGGCCAAACCCTCCGCCTCGACATCACCCTCGAAGTAGGTCAAGTTTCAGAGCGCATCGAAGTCTCTGGCTCTGCCCCGCTTCTCGAAACCGAAAGCCCCACCCTCAGCACCGTAATCACCAACCAGAAGATTCTCGACCTTCCCACCGTTGGCCGCAACCCCCTGCAATTCGCCCTGCTCGTGCCCGGCGTTCGCACCGTCGGCTCCTATGGCGACCTCCCCGTCTCGGCCTTCGGCGGCGGCCGCGCCTCCATTGCCGGCGGCGCATCCGGCGTCAACAACTACATGGTCGACGGTATCGCCTCAGAGAACTTCACCTCCGGCAGCCTCCAGACTC